>JBCBTA010000180.1:0-6770 GCA_039818905.1 Planctomycetota bacterium | reverse complement strand
GCTCATGCACGACCTGCATGGCGCTGCGGGGGGGCACGGGCGCGTCTTTGCCGGCTTCGAGCTGTATCAGCGCCTTGCGTGGCGCCTGCCGCTGCTGTGGTGGCTCGCGCCGCTGATGTACCTCTGGCCCATTTCGATGATCGGACGTCGCATCTACCGGCGCGTCGCAGACCACCGGGCATGCCTCGTCGGCGATGCCCGCGCACCGATCCAGCCGCCACGCATGCGCACGGCACCTCGGTCGGTCGCCATCGCAGCCGTCGTGCTGATCGGCGGCAACGCTGCGCTCGGCATGCTGGCGATCGGTGACGCCTGGCCTCTGGCGTGCTACCCCGCCTTCGCCGGCAACCCGGGCCCCGAGCGGACCAAAGTGCGCGTTGAGTTCATCGATGCCGACGGAGAACCCATCGTGCTCGGGCCCCGGGAACACCCGCCGGGCTTCGCGCCGAATCGCTGGGTGCGCCTGACCAACCACATCGCGGCGACGAAGGACCCACTGCGACGACAGGAGCGCATGCAGGCGTTGTGGGAGACTTGCGTCCGGGCCTCGCCGCGGCTGGCCGACGTCCGTGAAGTCCGGTTCATTCGAGACCGGATCCTGCTCGACCCGGACGAGGGGCCCGCAGTGAACCCTCTGGGCAGCGAGGTGCTGTCGGTGTTCCAGCCGTCACCGGTCCCGTGACCCAGGCACACCTCAGCGGGCCCCCTGCAAGGCACGCCCCAGGGGCCAGTTTTACATAACCTGTCTTATCGGCGATCCGGAGGCGGCGGGGGGCTGGAGGCGTGTCTTCCCGGACCGTGGCAACCAGGGGGCACCAAACGTCGCGCACGGGCGACACCCGTCCTCACGCCAACGTAGACTCGCCCTTCGTCCCGAAGGACCACGACAGCCACGATCACCACACGAGGCACCCACCGTGTTCGAACGACTCAGCGAGGGATTCAACAGCGCCATCCGGAAGATCTCAGGGCGTGGGCGTATCAGCGAGGCGAATGTCCAGGAGGCCATGGATGAAGTGCGCACGGCGCTGCTCGAGGCCGACGTGCACTACGACGTGGTCAACGAGTTCTGCGAACGTGTGACGCAGGAAGCCATGGGCGAGGAGGTGCTCAAGAGCCTCAAGCCCGGCGAGCAGATGATCGGCGTGGTGCACCGGGCTCTTGTCGATCTGATTTCGCAGGGGGGTGACGAGCACGTCGGCGTGCCGAAGGTCAGCCCCGGTCCGACGGTCGTGATGATGTCGGGGCTGCAGGGTTCGGGCAAGACGACAACCTGCGGCAAGCTGGCGGTGTACCTCAAGAAGCGCGGCCGGTCGGTGATGCTCGCCGCGGCTGACCTGCAGCGACCCGCGGCGGTCGAGCAGTTGCAGACGGTCGGCGCACAGGTGCAGGCAGAGCATCCCGGCGGTGCATCCGTCGAGGTGTACGCCGAGCCGGACAAGGTCTCGGAGTACGGCAAGGCTGTCGGCGTGGCCGTTGGTGTGTGTCAACGCGCCTACATGGCCGCCCAGAAGGCGGGCGTCGAGGTGCTGATTCTCGATACCGCCGGCCGCCTGCACGTTGACGATGACCTGATGAACGAGCTGGAGTCGGTGCGCAGGGCGGTGCGCCCCCACCAGACGCTGCTGGTCGTTGACGCGATGACCGGGCAGGACGCGGTGAACTCCGCCAAGGCGTTCCATACGCGCCTCGCCGTGGACGGCGTGATCCTGACCAAGTTCGACTCCGACACGCGCGGCGGTGCTGCGCTCACGGTGCGGCGCGTCACTGGAGCCCCCATCAAGTTCGTCGGCGTCGGCGAGCATCTCGATCAGCTCGAGGAGTTTCATGCGGAGCGCATCGCAGGTCGCATCCTTGGCATGGGAGACGTGGTCTCGCTGGTCGAAAAGGCGCAGCAGGAAGTCTCCGAAGAGGAAGCCGAGCGCATCGCCGAGAAGATGGCCAAGGGCGAGCTCACGATGGACGACTTCCTCGACCAGATGCGCTCGCTGCGGCGTATGGGGCCGATGAAGCAGATCCTCGGCATGCTCCCGGGCGTCGGCCAGATGCTCAAGGACGTGCAGATCGACGAGAAGCAATTCGATCGACTCGAAGGCCTCGTGCACTCGATGACCGGCGAGGAACGACGCGACATCAAGGTCATCAACCACTCCCGCCGCAAGCGCATTGCCGCGGGCGCGGGACAGAAGCCCGAAGCGGTCAGTCAGCTCGTCAAGCAGTTCGACATGGTGTCGCGCATGAGCAAGCAGATGGCCGGGATGGGCGTCCGGGGCAAGATCAAGGCCGCCAAAGAGCTGCAGCGCAGTGGCGGCGCACAGGGCCTGATGCCCGATCTGCCGGGCATGCCCGGCAGACGAGGCTCAACTCGGACGACCAGCCCCAAGCAGCGCTTCAAGAAACGCAAGCGCTGAGCGCGTCGAGATGCCTCATGTGAAGACTTCGATGTCGGTATCGACGCCGGAACACCCGTGAACAGCAAGTATGGTGAAGAGAATCACTACCCCTTCACAGGTGATCTTGATCGCGCGTGACCTTCCGGGTTGATGGACTGAGACGTGGGTGCGAACCGGCCTACTTTTGGTCGCAGGGCACGGTGACCGCCACTCGGACCCGCATTGCGCGCACGATGCGTCACAAAGGGCTTGGCATCGCCACGCGCAGCTGAGACGCTGGTGGCGCGCACGACTCATCTCCAGGGGACCAGCATATGACACTCAGCACCATCGCTCCGGTCGCTGCGGCCTTGTTCATGGCATCGGCAGCGTTCGCACAGACACGCACTGGTGAGCTCAAGCAATGGCACGCGATCGAGTTGACATTCACGGGCCCCGCAGCCGCGGAGGGCGATGGGATCGGCCCGAATCTCAACCCGAATCCGTTCCTCGACTACCGACTCGACGTCTCCTTTTCCCACGCCGGCATTGCTGAGCCGATCATCGTTCCCGGATTCTTCGCCGCCGACGGAAGTGCCGCCGAGACGTCCGCGGATGCCGGAACGGCCTGGCGTGTCCGCTTCATGCCGACGCTGCCCGGCGACTGGACGTGGACGGCGTCGTTCCGAGCCGGCCCTGACGTCGCGATCGCACTTGACCCGAGCACCTTCGGAAGCGGCGGCTTCTTCGATGGGGCGACGGACACTTTCACGGTCGTCGCATCCGACAAGACCACGCCGGACATGCGCGCACGCGGGCTGCTGCAGCATCTTCCCGGCGAGCGCTATCCGCGCTTCGCAGGTGATGGAACCGTCTTCCTCAAGCACGGTGCCGACAGTCCCGAGAACTTCCTCGGGTACTTCGAGTTCGACAACACGTTCGACAACGGCGGCAGTGGCAACGACCTCACCGGGCCACCTCACAACGATGGGCTGCACCACTACGACATCCACGCCCAGAATCACTTTGATGTGCTCTCCGATCCGTCGTGGGACGGCGGTCGCGGCAGCGGCATTATCGGCGCCGTGAACTACCTCGCGTCCGAAGGCGTCAACTCCATCTACTTCCTAACCATGAACGCCTATGGCGACGGACGCGAGGTCTGGCCATGGACGAGCTATCCGTCATCGACGTCCCCACCACTCGACGATGTCGCGTCGTTCGACGTCTCCAAGCTCGCGCAATGGGAGATCGTCTTCGCGCACATGACGGCCAGGGGACTGATGCTGCATGTGCTGACGCAGGAGCAGGAGAACGACCAGGTACTGGACGGTGGTGCACTGGGACCGCAGCGGAAGCTGTACTACCGCGAGCTGATCGCACGCTTCGCCCACCATCCGGCACTCGTCTGGAATCTGGGTGAAGAGAACACCAATTCGGACGCCGAGCGCAAGGCGTTCAGTGACTTCATCCGTGATCTCGATCCGTACGACCATCCCATCGTCGTCCACACGTTCCCGGGCGACAAGAACAGCGTCTACACCCCCCTGCTTGGCCATCCGACGTTTGACGGTGCATCGCTGCAGAACGGCAACGTCAACCAGACCTACAACACCACGCGCACCTGGCTGAACAACTCGGCCCAGGCGGGGCGCCCCTGGATCGTCAGCCTGGACGAGATCGGCCCTGCATCGACGGGCGTCACGCCGGACGGGACGGGCAACAACCATGGCACCGTCCGTCGTGAAGGTGTCTGGGGCAGCCTGATGGCGGGCGGCTGGGGAAGCGAGTGGTACTTCGGATACCAGCAGCCGCACAACGATCTCGATTGCGAGGACTTCACCAGCCGTGATCGCTGGTGGGACTATGGCCGGCATGCAATCGAATTCATGCACGCCCACGTCCCGATCGACGAGACGATGCCTGACGACTCTATCGTCTCGGGCGATGCGTGGGCCCTGGCCACGCCGGGTGATATCTACGCGGTGTACACGCCGGACGCATCACAGCAGTTGACGCTGGACATTCCCGTCGCCGCGATCTTCGAGGTACTGTGGTTCGACCCGCGCGACGGCGGTCCACTCCAGGTCGGATCCGTCACCACGGTGTCAGGCCCGGGTGTGGTGAACCTCGGCACACCGCCGAGTGCCGTGTCCGAGGACTGGGCGGCATTGGTGCGACGCGTCGGTGATCTGCCGACGTTCATGTTGGTCGTCGAGCAGGGATCCGGCGACGGCAGCTATCCGGCAGGAGTCGCAGTTCCGATCATTGCCGATCCTCCGCCGCCCGGACTTGCGTTCGACCAGTGGATCGGCTTCGCCGTCGCGGATGCCTTCTCACCCTCCACCACGCTCACGATGCCCGAGGCGGCGGTGACTGTCACCGCCACCTACGCGGAGGGCCCCCCACTGCCCACGGTGGCCTCCTTCACGCTCATCGATGCCGACACCGACGCCGACATCACGTCGATCATGGACCGCACGGTCATCGCGCTGGACGCTTTCGATCCGATTCCAGCGTTCAACGTTCGCGCGAACGTGGGTGGCCCGGCGCCCGGAAGCGTGGTCTTCACGATGAACGGAACGTCGGTGCAGACAGAGAACGTCGCGCCGTATGCGCTGGGTGGGGACGCAGCCGGTGACTACGCGGCGCTGACACCCCCACTCGGCGTCGGCGACTTCATCCTCACCGCAACGCCGTACAAGGGCGGCTCCGGAAGCGGAGACGCCGGCAATTCACTGACCGTGGACTTTCGCGTCGCCCCGAACTTCTGTCCCGGCGACATCGATGGCAATGGGGAAACGACATTGGCGGACTTCAGCGCCCTCGCCGCGACCTTCGGCACGACGATCGGTGCCCGCCGCCCCGATGGTGACCTCACCGGGGATGGTGCAGTTGATCTCGCCGACTTTACCGTGCTCGCCGGAGACCTTGGGTGTGCGCCGATCGAGTGATCCTCGGATGGATGCAGAGGTCCGCTCCGCGATGATCAAGTCGTGTTGGTCGGCGTGTCAGATGGCTCACCGCCCAGCGGCAGCGGGTCGTACGCCTCGCCACGGGCCCATGCGTTGAAGCGTGGCCACACGATCTCACGCAGCATGATCTTCACGCACGCTGCAACGGGGATCGCGACCAGCAAGCCGTAGAAGCCCGCCAGGATGCCACCGGCGATCGATGCGAACAGCACCGTCGGCGTATCCATGCCCGTTGCCTTGCCCTGGATTCGCGGCGTCAGCACGTAGTCATCCAGAAGCTGCCCCGCCTGATACACCACGGTCGGGGCAAGGATGATCCACCAGATCGAGCCGCGGAAGCCCGTCGGTGGATCGAGGAGCATCAGCACGATGGCGATGGGCATGCCAATCATCGCCAGATACGGCACGAGCGCGAGGATACCGACGACCACACCCAGAATGAGACCCGCGGGGACTCCGACGATGGTGTAGCCGATCGAGAAGAAGACGATCTGGATGAACATGATCGTCAGGCGACCGCGAATGAAGCCTGCGACGACCGCATCCATCTGCTTGACGAGTTCGACCACGCGCCCCTTGCGCCGCTCGGGTATGAGGCTGCGCCAGAACTCCAGCACCTTGCCCCAGCTGGTGCAGATGAAAAAGAAGAAGAACCCCGTCAGGAAGGCTCCGAAGCCCATGCCGATCAGTGAAGTCGCACCACGCACGAACATCTCAGCGACACTGAGGCCGCTGGCGAAAGCCTTCTGCCCGATCTTCGACGTCGTCCCTTCGGTCTCGACCCAGGTCCAGATGCGCTCCATCGCAAGCAGCAGCGGCTCAGAGAACGCGCGGGTGAACTCGGTGATGCCTTCGTCGCCGTTCGCCTCTTCAGCCGCGGCGTCGTCGCCGACATCACCGGCATTCCCCTCGCCAGGCAACCCATCGGTGGGCCCGTTCGGCGTCTGAGTCTGCATCTGCTGAGGCGCAGTCTCGGAGGCATCGTCTTCCACGTCCGGCGGCAGCCCTGCTGCCGCGGCTTCCTGCTCGAGGCGCCGTTGCTCGACCAGGCGTCGCGCCTCCACGAGGTGCTCGGCGAGCGTCTGCCAGCTGCCCTCGGGCAGTCGCGTGACCTGTCGCTCGCGCGCCTGCTCGTTCGGTGCCTCGACCACATCTCGCAGGACGAGGACGTTGGTGCCGACGCGCCGCGCCAAGCCATAGCCCTCAGTCGCCGCATAGCCGACGCCAAGCGTGACCGGCACGATGACGACCAGCGCCACGACCACGATGATCGCGATCGCCGCCCCCTGCCGACTGACCCAGCTCAGAGCCGTCATGCGCCGAACGACGGGCTCGAAGAGATACGCGAGCAGCATCGCCAGAAGCAGCGGTACGGTGAGCAGACTCAGAACCTGACCGAGGTACAGGATTCCGAAGATCGCCG
>JBCBTA010000179.1:0-6776 GCA_039818905.1 Planctomycetota bacterium | reverse complement strand
CCAGCACCGCGCCGGAGAAGAGCACCGCCCTGCCGCGCCGGCCGACCCACCAACCCACCAGCATCCCCGGGACGAGCACCACCACGGCCCACAGGACGATCGCGACCCACAGCGGCAGGAGTTCCAGGGCAACCATCCACACATCATCCCACGCAGGCCACGCCGCGGAAACCCGCATGGCTGGCGCACGCGGTGGCGTGGTAGGCTTGTCTCCCCATTGGAGGAGCCACATCCATGCGCACACAGATGATCATCACGCTCTCGCTCGCAGCGATTGCCATGCCCGGCTGCATCGCCAACGAGATTCGCGACGGTCTGAATCTCGCCAACGAGAACATGGTCAACATCAATGAGTCGATCAACCGCGTCGAGTTGCAGCTCAGCAACATCCAGGAGACGCAGCTGGCCGAGTTGCAGATCAAGCTTGAGAAGATCTCGACCATCGATCAGTCGATCGCTGACGTGAACGAGGATCTGGATGGCGTGCAGATCTCGCTGACGCGACTCGATGAGCACCTCGCGAGCCTCCGCAAGACGCTGCAGAACATCGACAGCACCATCCCCTTCCTGAGTCTCGCCGATGACGAGGAAGTCACCGATGTGCCGGAGATCGGTCCGGACGGCAACCCGATTGCGCCCGATGACGCCGCGTCCGAGCAGCAGGACACGAACAAGTAGCTGCCCGCGAGCGTTTGACTGACATGGATCATCCCCGTGCGCTGACGCCTCAGGATGCCGAGGCCTACTGCGCTCTGCGCAGAGAGATGCTGCTCGACACGCCGCACGCCTTTCTCGGCGCACCGGGCGACGACCGTCCATCCGACGTTGCGTTCGTGCGTGATCAGCTGACGCAGGCGGAGATGGCCACGTTTGCCATCGACGATCCTGAGGGCGATGGTCTGCTGAGTGTGGCCACGATCATGCGCATGGGGCGGACCAAGCAGCGTCATCGCGCGATGATCGTCGCGGTGTACACCACGCCGCGCGGTCGCGGCAGGGGTCTCGGCAGGGCCGTCGTGCAGGCATGCATCGACCATGCCCGCATGTGGTCGGGCGTCGAGATCGTCATGCTCAGTGCTTCGGCCGACGCCGAGGGTGCAGTGCGGCTGTATGAACGCATGGGGTTCGAGCGGTGGGGCGTTGAGCCGGACGCGATCCGCGTCGATGGCACGCCCCATGACGAGGTCCACCTACTCCTGCGCCTCTCGTAGTACAGGCTCAGGTGCGGCGGGCCCGCTTCTTCGCGGTCGTCTTCCTGGCAGTCTTCTTCTTTGCGACCTTCTTCCTGCCGGCCTTCTTGGTCGTGGTCTTCTTCTTGGAGACCTTCTTCGCTGTCTTCTTGGCCGCCGCCTTCTTCTTTCGCTTCGTCGTCGCTCCGCCCTTCTTGATCGCGCTTTCGTACTGCGCGATCCACTCGTCCGTCGTCAGTCTCCCCGCGGCTTCGCCGATGAGGTCCACCGGCACGTCATCCAGCGTGCGGAAGCGGATGCAGCACTTGCCCATATCGAGCTTCTTGTCGGTGCGCCTGGCCCACTCGCGCTTGAACCACCCTTCATGCCCGCCGTACATGTGCATGAAGTAGACGGAGATGTGATTCTTCTGCGATGCAAGTCCGCCGAAGGGCAGCGGCTTGCTCGGGTCACAGTGATACCCGTCCGGATAGATGGAGTGCGGCACGACGTAGCCGATCATGCCGTAGTTCATCACTTCCTTGACGCCGGTGGGCAGGTTGGCCTTGATGGCCTTGCGCAGCGCCTTGATGGCGGCCCGCCGATCGGCCGGAAGCTCAGCGAGATACTCCGTGACAGTCGTCGCTTTGGATTGCATGGGGACATCGTACCCCGTGCGCTTGATCGATCGTCCGGCCCGGGGCGGGGGCGGGGGCGGGCGTCAGTCGCCGGCCTGTCGCGTCTTGATGTGTACGACCTTCGGGCCTGCGACCGCGTAGATCCGACCCAGGCGGAGTTCACTGAGCTTGCGGGGGGTGCGCAGACGACGGCGCCGCTTGAAGCGCGCCTTTCCACCTTGAAAATACACTTTCCGCGCCGCCGCCGCGGCAGCTTGCTTCTTCGTTGTCAATGGCATCCATGTACCTTTGCTGGCTTACCTAGCTGCTGCGACGCATGCGCCACAGCGCGGATAAGCGAGCATTGTAGAGATCCTGAAGGCCAAGGCCCACGATCTCCGCCAACTCGGAATCGTCGAACATCGACAGTGGATTCAGCGTGTCTATGCAGAGGATGCCCTCCGGAGAGTCCAACGCCAGCCCAAACGGCAAACAGAGAAAACCCCGAGACTTACGTTGGAACCCGTCGATGCGTTCGTCCAATAATCCCCACTCTCGTAGGGCCTTTTTGTATCCAGGCCGCGTCGATGCTTCCAGGCCGTGGAGAATCTTCGGCTCCATGTCGATGAAGGCCCGTCCGGCCGGCCCCTCGCCGCCATCCTTCAGCGAATACACGGTCTTGCCCGGCTTGCACGCCTGCTTGTCCTCGCGGTGGAATCGCCAGTCGGTGGGGTACAGCCACTCGTCGCCGTTCTCGTCCTTCTCATAGCCCCATATCGACACCCGGGCGTCGATCTTCTTAGCGGTAAGTTTGCTCTTGTTGTCTTGGGCCTTTCGTGCCTCCAATTCACGGAGCACCTCGACCAGCGTCTCCTCGACGTCGGCGATCGTCTCGTACAAGAGCTGCTCGACAAGTTGAAGCGTCGCAAGTCGCGGCGGGATGGCGCGATCCACCTCGTTCGCCTGCCCGTCGTACACCCGAAGCTTCGCGACGACGCCATGCTTCACGGAGACCTCGACGGGGTACTTCTTCGGGACGAACATGTTCTGTACGCCCTTCTCGCGCTGATACCACACGTCATAGAAGCGTTCCGAGACGATGATGTCACCAGAACTGCCGATGTTGCACAGGCGCGCGCACGCATTGGGACAGTTCCCGATCGCCTGCAGAGGTCCGACGCCTGGAAGCTCGACGCATGTGAACGGACCGCGATCAATCCCGATGCGGATGAACGTGCGCGGCTCCATGCTGCGCATCGCATTCATCAGGCTGTTGGCGAGCTCAATGATGCGGCCCTCATCCACATCACCGCCAACCAGCGGAAAGGCGACCAAAGCGCCATCGCCCGTGCAGTTCACCAGCACGTCGTCGCCGAGCTCCTGCACCAGGGCGTGGCCGTGCAAGTGCTCCCACAGCCGCTGCACGATGCGCAGCTGTACCTCCTGATGATGCGTGGAGAAATGAACGACATCGACGATCATCACGATGCCGTTCTTGCGGTAGTCATTCGGCGGCGGGCCCGCCTTCTTCGCGGCCATATACGTCCACTCCCCGGACAGCGCCAAGGTGGTCTCACGAGAGAGCAGACCGTAGTGCAGGTCACGAGATTCTTGCAAGGTCTGCGCAGGACCTTAGAAACCAGACCCAAGCCCACAGATCTGCAGGAGCAAGGGTGTTCATTCCACAAATCTGTGGAAGTGCGTCAGTGCCCCGTGGGGCAACCGTCACGATTCAGCCTGTCCGAGCCTCTGCCGAACTGTCTATCCGCCGGTGCAGTCCGAGCAGCAGCAAGACGCACGTCAGCAGCATGAACGCGGCGCCGACGTCGGAGAAGATCTCCCCGAGGCTCGTCTCCATGTTGCCGAGGGACAGGCCGTAGGCGATCACGGCGATCGCAAGCGTCACGTACGAGAACGCTCGAAGCCGCTCGAAGCATGGTGATGTCGCTCCTCTTCTCCGCGTGCCGTGGGTCTTACGCCATGCTGATCTTCGCAGCTGCCGGCCGCGGCTTCGCCGGCACCAGGCTCCGCACCAGCCACAGCGACGCTGCGATCAGCCCGATGCCGTGGGCCACGAGTTGCGGCACGACATCGGCATATCGCACGAACTGCAGGTACACCGCGTTGCCGAACCACAGGGCCGCCCAGCCGAGAAGTGCCGCGGCACCAAGCATCCGCAGCCAGCCGCGCCCGAGCAGGGCCAGCCCGAGCCCCGCCAGGAGCCACATGCCGTGTCCGAAGGCGAGAGCGATGCCCATGTCGCCGGAGTACGTCACGCCCCAGCCGTCGTGCCACGGCTGGTCCGCCGAGTTCCGCCAGCGCCCGAAGCCGCGATAGGAGACCGCCGCGAGGTCGTCGGCCTGCAGCAGGGTCGCCCCGGCCTCATACACCGGCATCGCCGACCACGACGCGTACCCCAGGAGGGACAGCACCAGCAACGCGGCAAGCAGCATCCCCGGCCGCCGCCGTCCTGATGAGGATGAAGACGAAGAAGTTCTCTCGCTCATGGATGTATGAGTGGGAAGAGGGGGTGGGGGGTTTCAGGGGTGTGAGGATTGCCCAAGCCGAGCGATGAGGCCGTAGGCTGAATCGCCGGATCTCAGTGTGACATGCAATGCCGATCCGCGGATTCACCCGCCTGCGGCGAGTTCGTGACGCGGCCTTGTGAGTCCATTGATGCCACGGGTGGCTGGCCCACCCATGTCTTGGAGTTGAGTTCGTCAGAGGCACTGGTGGCCAAGCCACCAGTGGCACCCGGCGCGATTTGTCCACAAGTACGGAGAAGTGTCAGCCAGCTCACCTGTGCAACCGTACACCTTGACGCCGCCCGTGAGGAGCTTGCGACGGGAGGTCTCCCAGCAGAAGTTGTGTCAAGTCATCAATCTGGTGCAAGAGTGTTCCTTCAAGCCAGCGATACCGTTCCATTACACCTGGCGCGAGCAATTGAGTGAATCGATCATGGGTGGACCTAGAAGGATCAACCAGCACAAACCGATCGATCAACTGGTCACTGATTGTCGAGATTGCCCAGAAGTGTCTGAAGAAGTCATCCGTCCAAGGCAATGAAAACCCGATGACGGCAACGTTGGTTGCTCTTTGCAGGTCTACTGCCGCGGCGCGCCACACCTTGAGCATTCTCTGTCTATGACCCAATTTGCTATCGGTGGGAGGGACGATCAGGGGATCATGGCAGATAGCGGCTCCATCGTCGGTATGTTCTCTGTCCCGCTCTATTGGCAGAGTGAACCGATCTAGTCCACCCTTCCAAATGTAGTTCTCAATGCCGCGGAGTGTGTACGCAGGACAATGGACCTTGTCCGAGCCTTCTATCGGGAACCAATTGATCGAACCATGCAGCTTGTGAATACGTACCGAGTCTTCGTCAGGTTCTCCGTTCGCGCTGTATGAATATGGTACTCCCGCGGCGATCAAGGTCATCTCGAGACCGACGTCATAATTGAAGGTTATCACGGATGGCCAAGCACAGCCCCGATCATGGTGCGCACGAAGGTGATTGACAAGTTCAAGGTAGCCAGCCGCGCCCTGAAACACCGGTTCGCTTCTCTCAGGGCCTGATCGCCGTGCAGTGAACTGCATAGATTTTTGTATCGTAAGAGAAATGACGCGTTGCAAAGCCCTAGGAGCTTCCTCGACTTCGTCATTTGATAGCGAGCCAAGTGAACCGAGCACGTTGGCCATCTCTGCAGCGACGAACACCGACTCAAGGTTGTACAGATCTACGCGTGCTTTCGCTGCAACCCTCTGAAGTTCGGCGCGCAGCTTCAGAACCCTTCTGAGATCGGGATGGGTAGCTGATAGGCAGCGGATGGCCACATCAAAGAAATCAGCCATCAAAGGTGCCCCTGCTTCCGCAGACGCACCTGCGCCAAGTATGAAGCATGTCGATCTCATCAAATAGCGTGTGTCCCGGCTAAGGGACACATCGCCTAGTCGACTTAGTAATCGAAATCATCCCCCATATCACCACCCGCGGGCGCCTTGCTCTTCTCCTTGATCTCGACGATTGCGGCGTCGGTGGTCAGGAGCAGGCCGGCGATGCTGGCGGCGTTCTGAAGCGCCACGCGCTCCACCTTGGTGGGAACGATCACGCCCATCTGGACGAGGTCGCCGTATTCGTGCGTCAGCGCGTTGTAGCCGTAGCTGTTCTTCGCGTTGCCGATGACCTCGTGCGCGATGACCGAGCCGTCGAGGCCGCAGTTTGCGGCGATCTGCTTGATCGGGGCGACCAGGGCGCGGTCGATGATGTCGATGCCGATGCGCTCGTCGCCGGAGGCCTTCTTGCGCAGCTCGGCCAGAGCCTTGCGGCCGCGAAGCACGGCGACGCCACCACCGGGAAGGATGCCCTCCTCGACTGCTGCGCGGCTGGCGTGCAGCGCATCCTCGACGCGGGCCTTCTTCTCCTTCATCTCGACCTCGGTCGCAGCACCGACGTTGATCTGTGCCACGCCGCCGGCGAGCTTGGCGAGGCGCTCCTGCAGCTTCTCACGGTCGTAGTCGCTGCCGGTCGCGTCGATCTGATGCTTGATCTGCTCGATGCGGCCCTTGATGTCGGTGCTCTTGCCGGCACCCTCGACGATGGTGGTGTCGTCCTTGGTGATGGTGATCTTCTTGGCGCGGCCGAGGTCCTTGAGCTCCAGCTTCTCCAGCTCGATGCCCAGCTCCTCCATGACGGCCTGACCACCGGTGAGGATCGCGATGTCCTCCAGCATGGCCTTGCGGCGATCACCGAAGCCCGGCGCCTTCACGGCGGCGATCTTCAGCACGCCGCGGAGACGGTTGACGACCAGCGTCGCGAGCGCTTCGGACTCGACGTCCTCGGCGACGATCAGCAGGCTCTTGCCCGCCTCGGCGACCTTGGTGAGGACCGGCAGCAGATCCTTGGCCGACGAGATCTTCTTCTCGTGGATCAGGATGTAGCAGTCCTCGAGCACGGCCTCCATGTTGGTCGTGTCGGTGACGAAGTGGGGTG
>JBCBTA010000178.1:0-6859 GCA_039818905.1 Planctomycetota bacterium | reverse complement strand
GTCTTGGTCATCGAAGAGCACGCTAGGCACCCTCGGCCGACCAAGTCAACATGTTGAATTGCTCAGATTTCGGCTCAGGCCGATTCCTTGCGAGCCACGCGCAATTCTGCCAGCTGCTTGGGGTTGAGCACGGCATCGCGATCGATGACGAACTCCCCGCCGTCGCCGGCCAGGTCGGGCAGGTCGTACATCATCTGCAGCATCAGCTCCTCCATGACGCCGCGAAGGGCACGGGCCCCCGTCTTGCGGGCCATGGCCTTCTCCGCGATCGCCTGCAGGGCGCTCTCGGTGAAGGTGAGCTTGGCGTTCTCCAGGCCGAACATGTACTCGTACTGGCGGATGATGGCGTTCTTGGGCTCCGTGAGGATGGAGACCATCGCCTCGACGTCCAGCGGCATCAGCGGGGTGATGACGGGCAGGCGCCCGATCAGCTCCGGGATCATGCCGAACTCGATGACGTCATCCGGCAGGGCCTGTGCCAGGATCTCGCCGGACTCGTGCAGCAGATCCGTCTCGCTCTTCTCGGCGCGGAAGCCGATGCGGCGCTTGCCGAGACGACGACGAATCACTTCCTCGATGCCGACGAACGTGCCGCCGCAAATGAACAGGATGTTGGTCGTGTCCATCTGGATGTACTGCTGCTCGGGGTGCTTGCGTCCACCCTGCGGCGGGACGTTGGCAATGGTCCCTTCGAGCATCTTGAGCAGCGACTGCTGCACACCCTCACCTGAGACGTCGCGCGTAATCGAGACGTTGTGCGAGGTCTTGCCGATCTTGTCGATCTCATCGACGTAGATGATGCCGCGCTGGGCTGCTTCGAGGTCGTAGTCCGCCGCCTGCAGCAGCTTGAGCATCAGGTTCTCGACATCCTCACCGACGTAGCCTGCTTCGGTCAGCGTCGTGGCATCCGCAATGGCGAACGGGACATTGAGAATCCGGGCAAGCGTCTTGGCGAGCAGCGTCTTGCCCGAGCCGGTCGGTCCGATCAGCAGCACGTTGCTCTTGTCGAGCTCGATGCCCGACTCGTCGCTCTCGAGATGGCTCAGTCGCTTGTAGTGCTGATGCACCGCGACCGAGAGGCTCTTCTTGGCCTCGAGCTGACCGACGACGTACTGGTCCAGGAACTCCTTGAGCTGTCGCGGCGAGGGAATGTCGCCGAGCGTGTGGCGCCCATGGCTGACGCGACGTCGTTCCTGCTTGAAGATGTTCTGGCACAGATCGACGCAGTTGCAGCAGATGTAGACGTCGTTGGGGCCTTCGACCATGGGCCCCACTTCACGCGACGTCTTGCCGCAGAACGAGCACGTGGTGACGCGGCGTCCGCGAAAGCCGCCGCTGGCGCCGTTGCCGTCGCCCGAATTCCCACCGCCGTCGCTGCTCTTGTTGTTGGCCATCCCGACCTCTCGTCCGTGCACAGAATCCGGGGTCCGACCGCGCGTTGTCGGATCCACACCCGGGGATACTCAGTCTATCGTCGAGCCCCGCTCCAGGCTCCACGATCAAGGCATTCGATCTGACGCATTTCGCGCTGCCTGAGGGGGATAACGCAAATCAGACGCGCCGGATCATGCCGTGTGGATCGATAAGTGGACGGGACGTCTACGGCGAGCCGGCACCGCCGCCACCATCGCGGGGGCTGCGCAGGGAGCCGAGAATCGCCTCCTTGGCCGCCTCGAACTCATCGTCGCTCAGCTCACCCTCGCGGTGCATCCGGCGGATGGACTCGAGATCGAGCGGATCTGCGCTCGTTACCTGGTCCGGACCAAGAAATCTGCGTCGCAGCACCACGAGC
The DNA here is from genome assembly GCA_039818905.1 of Planctomycetota bacterium. Taxonomy (GTDB): domain Bacteria; phylum Planctomycetota; class Phycisphaerae; order Phycisphaerales; family UBA1924; genus JBCBTA01. The sequence goes on along the minus strand of JBCBTA010000178.1, from coordinate 5,067 downwards.
AGCACGCCCGCGGCGATGACCATGGCGATCAGGACGCCAAGCCACACAAGGGATCGGAACAGACCCGTCGAATCCTGGGCCAGCACGAAGGACCACCACACCCTGGAAGCTCCTTCCATGCCGCGGCTCAGGAGCCTGCCGACTCCATTCGCTTGGCGAACTCGTCGGCGTCCACCTCTTCGATCTTGGCACGCGACAGGATCTCATCCATCGCCTTGTGCTCACGGATCTGCTGACCGACGGACTGGATCTGACGTGACTTCACCAGCTGATCCGCCAGCGCCTGGGGCGACATGTTGCGCTCGGCCGCGAGTTCGGAGATGCGTCCGAGCACTTCGTCCTGGCTGACCTGCACGTCGTACTCGTCTGCCACGCGTGCGAGTGCGAAGAACAGCTTGAGCTCGCGCTTGGCGCTCTCCTCCGACGAGGAGCGGATCTCGGCAATCTTCTCCTCGATGCCAGACGCATCCATGCCCTGGTACATCATCTCCATGCGCTGCCGCTGCAGGTTGCGCTCGACCTGGTTGGCCGCGACACGCTCGGGCAGCTCGAGCTCGACGTTCTCCATGAGGTACGTCGCGATCTGCGAACGCATCGCCGACTCCTGCTCGATGACCGCACGCCGGTTGAGCTGCAGCATGACGTTCTCACGCAGCTGCTCCTCGTCGGCCATGCCCAGCCGCCCGAGCACCTGGTCCATCGGCGCCGGCTCGATCCGCTCGACGCGCTCGATCTGGAATTCGATCTCGAGATCGGCGCCACGCACCGAGGTGTTCTCGTGGTTCTCCGGACCGGTCGTCTTGATCGTGAGCGTCTCACCCGGCTTGGGCGAACCGACCTGCTTGGAGAAGTCCTCCACCATCACGCCCAGCACCGCGCCGCGGCCCTGCTTCGGATCCTCGGGGATCTGAATGACCGCACCCTCGAGGTTGTGCACCTCTTCGCCGTCGGTCGTCCGCATGATGCCGCGACCGATGCAGAAGTCACCAGCCTCGCCCTGCTCACGCGGCGCAAGCTCGCCCTCGTTGCGCAGCAGACGCGTGATCTGCTCGTCTACCGCGTCATCCTTCACCTCGATGATGGGCTTGAGGATGTCCACCTCGTCGAGCGTGGGAAGATCGAACTCCGGCGCAATGTCCACTTCGACGGAGAAGGTGATCGGCTGGTTCTCTTCGACCGCGAGCTCACCGATCGAGTCAAGCCCCTCGGGATCGCCCAGCACCTTGAGCTGCTTCTCCTCGATCACCTGCGAGTAGGCGTTGGAGACGAGTTGCTGCCGCACATCCTGCAGGATGTGGTCGCCGAACTTGCGCTGGATCAGACCCGCCGGTGCGTGCCCCTTGCGGAAGCCCGGAAGGTGCGCCTCGGCGGTGAAGGTCTCGGAGGAGATCGCCATCTGCGTCGAGACCTGCTCGGCGGGGACCGTGATGGTCAGCTTCTTCCGGCTGGGGCCGGCGTCCTCAATCTCGACCTTGACGGTCTGCTCGCTCATCGACATGTCGGTCATGGGACTCTCGCTCTCCGCAGGGTGCGTTTCGAAATCGAACCGCACACAATACCCCGGCCCCGCTCCGCTCGCCACGCCGGCTCCTGCCCGGGATGGAGGTCACTCCGCCCGGCGGAAGAGATCGAGAAAGCGGTCCTCGAACGCCTCGAAGACACCGAGTCGATCCAGCTCCTCCTTCAGCCGAAACGCCTTGGCGCGGTCCTGCCGGGCCTCCTCGAAGAGTGTCTCGATCTTGGCCTGTGTTGCGGGGTCGATCTCCTGCTCCCGTGCCGCAGGCTGGGGCTCCTCGGAGGGCTCCATACCCAGCGCACCTTCGGGGATCTCGCCTTCGGCACGCATGCGTTCGAGCAGTTGCAGCAGGGCCTCATCGACCGCCTCGGCCTGCTCATCGAGTGGCGACAGATCCACCTCCAGCGACGCAGCCTTCAGGAAGGCCCGCAGCACCGCGCGCGACGCCTTGGGATTGGGCACGCCCGCGGCGAAGAACGGAATCTCGCCCAGCAGCGACAGCCCGGGCACGCCTCGCTCTGCCCCGGCGCTCAGGAGCACGCCGTTGAGCCCGCCGATCTGCCCCTCGCGCAGCGGCTCGGCCCCGCACCGCTCCGCCTCGATCAGCATCGACTGCGATGTCGCCACGCCGAAGACCCGCGGCTCCTTGGACGGGTGCAGCTGCGATGCCATGCTCGCAAACGTGATGACGCGGCTGACACCCATCGGGATCGCCGCGTCGAGCAGCGTGTGGCAGAACGCATACGAGCCCACCGCCGGCTGCTCCTCGCCCACGAACAGGATCAGGTCCCGTCCGTCTCCGGGGTGGCGATAGCGGTAGAACAGGTTGCGCGACAGACGCCCCGGACGGGCGATGCCGTTCTCGACATCGATCTGCTGAATGTCGAAGTGCTCGGCGGCCTCCAGCTCACCGGAAGGCTCGAGCCCCAGCGCATTGACCAGATGCAGCCCTGCACCGATAGCGACGCTGCCCATGCCGGGCCAGACCGCAACGAGCCAAGGATCGCGAAGTTCAGTGTCCATCTCACAACGGTAGCGCCTCCGACCGCACGGGATGCCTCCGGGAGAGCAGCGGGCACGCTCGCCGCCAGACCGCTACGCTGCGTCTCTCCAGCCGGAGTGGCGGAATTGGCAGACGCGACGGATTCAAAATCCGTTTCCCGCAAGGGAGTGAGGGTTCGAGTCCCTCCTCCGGCATTGCATCAGGCACAAACGACGACACCACCCCGCGAGAGGAAGCGTTCTCCATGAGTCAGGCACCCGGCGATCAGCAAATGCAGCTTCGAATCGACGAGTCGAAGATGCACACGTCCTACGCCAACACCATCCGCACATCGACCACCGCTGACGAGTTGATCCTCGACTTCGGCCTCAACATGCCGATGCAGGGCCCGCAGCAGCAGGTGCACATGCTCTTCTCCGTCGGCTCTCGCGTCGTGATGAACTGGGCCGGCGCCAAGCGTCTGGCCGCGTCGCTGCAGCAGGCGGTCGGCGCATACGAGCAGCGCTTCGGCGAGATCGATCTCACGCCGAAGCAGGGCGGCGCACCTGGCGGCCCGGAACTGCAGGGCTGAGTCAGAGAATTCGACGAGCCCGGGGATAGCTCCCCAGCACATGCAAATCCTTGCAGTGGCCTGTCGCCTCGGCAATGGCCTGCTGCAATCGCTCGTCGTCACGATGCCCCTCGGCATCGATGAAGAACGTGTACGTCCAGTTGACGCGCCCGCTGGGTCGCTTGTCGATGTGCGTCAGGTTCACGCCGGCGCGCTCGAAGACCTGCAGCACACGCACCAGGGCACCGGGCTCGTCCGGCGTCGTGAACATGATCGACGTCTTGTCATCACCGGACGGCCGCGCCTCCTGACTGGAGATGATGAAGAAGCGCGTCAGGTTGTTCGGGTTGTCCTCGATCTTCTCGAAGAGCACCTTCATGCCGTAGATCCCGCCGGCGACGGTTGAACCGATCGCCGCGGCTCCTCGCCCGGGCTCCAGCATGTTCTCCGCCTTGGCCGTCTGGACAGCGCGGCTCGTACTCGGCGCGGGCACAAGTTCGGCGTTGGGATACTGCGTGGACAGCCAGCCGCGGCACTGTCCCAGCGCCTCCGGCTTCGAATGAATGCGCTTCACTTCCTTCGGCTCGCAGTTCGCCAGCAGCGTGTGATGCACGTTCAGCACGAGCTCGGCGTAGATCCGCACGCTGTCGTGATGCTCGATGAACGCGTCGAGCGACTCGGCGACGCCGCCGATGGACGAGTTCTCGATCGGCGCAAGCCCATACGTGCAGTGCCCGCGCATGACCTCGGTGAAGACACCCGCGACCTCATGCACGTCCTCGTAGCTCACCGAAGAGCCGAAGTGCTTGGTGGCGGCTTCGTGGCTGAAGCTGCCGGGAGGACCGAGGTACCCGATGCGCAGCGGCTGCTCAAGCTGGAATGACCCGCTCATGATCTCACGGTACACCGCTTCCAGCGTGCGCTCGGTCAGCGGCCCCTGGCTCGCCTTGAGCACGCGAGCGAGCACCTCCTGCTCGCGATGCGGCGCGTAGATCGGCACCCCCGTGCCGCGCTTCATCTCCCCCACCTTCACAACCGCCTCGGCACGCTCGTTCAGCAACTCGACCAGCTTCGCGTCGAGGTTGTTGATGCGCTTCCGCAGCTCCTGCAATTCCGGCGAGGAAGCGGGCTCCGACCCCATCCGGGAGGGGTTGGACTGGTCGTTGGGGGTCTCACTGGCCATCGAACCGATCACTCCTTGGACGCCCGTGACGAAATGCGCACGGCCGCGTCCCGAACGACCTGTATAGTCGAGCGAAGGCTGCCCTTCCACCAGCCGAACCTGCCGGTCCGAGTGCAATGACCGATCAACTGGCCCAGTTGTTGAATGCCACCCTGCCTGAGGCACTCCAGTCACTGCCCTGGAGCGCCCATGCTGTGGTCGGTGTCGCCCTCATCGTGGGGCTTGGCCTCTGGGCCGTGGGCGCCCGCGCCTTGCGCGTCTGCTTCGCCGGTCTCGGCGCTCTCACGGGGGCAGCGATCGGCTTCGTCGTTCCCGCCGCGTTCCACCTCGACGCCACGATCATGGTCAGCGTGGGCATCGGCGCTGCCGTGGGGCTCCTTCTCGGCATCATCCTGTTCCGATTCACCGTCGCCCTCGCCCTCGCCGGCGTCCTCGCGGCGATGCTGCCAGTCGCCACCAGTGCCCTGATCCAGCAGTACGGCTCCCCCATCGCCCACCTCGACGAGGACATCGGTGCCCTTGCGCCCCACGAGCTGTGGCTGGAGGATGTTCCCGTCGTCGAGGAGTGGCTGGAGCTCCGCCAGGCGGATGACGACGCGCCGCCGGAGCAGGCCTCCGACGACCCTGCCGCCAATGAACCTGGCACGCAGCGCGTCCGCCACTTCCTGGAACGGCTCAGCGAGGAGCTGTCGCCCATCTGGCGCGACCTGCCGTCACGCGACCGTGCCCTGCTGGTGCTGGCGAGCGTCACCGGCTGGGCCGTTGGTCTGGCGGGGGGCATGGTGCTGCCCAGGAAAGCCGCGGCACTCGTCGCC
>JBCBTA010000177.1:0-6876 GCA_039818905.1 Planctomycetota bacterium | reverse complement strand
GAATGACATGGGAGGCCGACTACAACGTCATCGCGCCGGCTGGCGAGGGCACGTACTCGGTCGATCTGCTCGGCTGGGTCACAATGGAGAACTACACCGGTCGCGACTTCGAGGATGCCCGGATCAAGCTCATGGCGGGCGACGTCCACAAGCTACAGCCACATTTCGGGCTGTATCCGCGTGCGGAGATGCGCAGCAGCGTGGCGTGGGACGGCTTCCAGGAAGCGGTCACCGAGAGATCCTTCGATGAGTATCACCTGTACACGCTGTCGTACCCAACGACGCTGCGTGACCGGCAGACCAAACAGGTCGAGTTCGTCCGGGGCGATGATGTCGCAGCCGAGCGTGTCTACGTGTACGACGGTGTGTGGATCGATCCGAACCAGTACCAAGGCTGGACGTACGAGAACATCCGTCAGGATCGCTCTTACGGCACGCGCTCGAACCCGAAAGTCTGGGTCATGCGCGAACTCGAGAACACGAAGGCCAACGGACTCGGCATGCCACTGCCGGCCGGGCGCGTCCGCTTCTATCAGCAGGACAAGGATGGCCAGCTGGAATTCGTTGGCGAGAACATGATCGATCACACGCCCCGGGACGAGACGCTCCGGATCTACACCGGCAACGCCTTCGATCTCGTGGGCGATCGCACGCAGACGCAGTTCGAGGTCAACTGGGATGACGACTGGCTCGACGAGTCCTTCGAGATCGAGCTTCGCAACCACAAGGATGAGCCTGTCGAGATCCTGGTGGTCGAGCGGCTGTACCGCTGGACGAACTGGGACATTTCGAAGTCGAACCACGACTGGTCCAAGGTCGATTCGCGCACGATCGAGTTCCGTGTGCGTCTGGAGCCCAACGAATCGAAGACAATCTCGTACACGGCCCACTACACCTGGTGAATCACGTCCGGACGAACGAAGACAGGTGCGTGCAACACGGAGTCACGAGGGAGCTAGGCATGAAGACATTCACGACGACGATGGCGGCGCTGGCGGTGACGATCTCGGGAACCACGATCTCCATGGCCGGGGCCGCCGACAACGAGGTGCCCATCCGCAAGATCACGCTGTATCGATCCGGTGTCGGGTCGTTCCAGCATGAAGGGCGGATCGACGGCGCATGGACGGTCGAGATGCAGTTCGAGACTGAGCAGATCAACGACATCCTGAAATCGCTGGTGCTGATGGATCTGGATGGCGGGCGCGTCGGTGCGGTGTCCTACGGCTCGAAGGAGCCCCTTGCCAAACGACTGGCGAGCTTCCGTATCGACATCTCGCAGGATCCCACCATCGCGGGCCTGCTGCGCCAAGTGCGCGGTGCCGCCGTGTCCCTCGAGACGGGCCAGGGCGCGATTCGCGGCACGATACTCGGTGTCGAGAAACGCACCGTGCCCCTGCCGGGTGAGAAGGAGGGCACAATTGGTGAGTCGTTCGTCAACCTCGTGACGACGGGCGGCATCCGCTCCGTCTCGGTGTCCGAGGTGCGATCATTCACGTTCGTGGACGACGAGCTCAACGTCGAGTTGGAGCGTGCTCTAGCAACACTCGCCGAACATCACGCAGACCGACGCAAGTCCGTCGAACTCAACTTCGAGGGGAACGGGCGCAGACGCGTTGTGGTGTCCTATGTACACGCGATGCCGGTCTGGAAGACGAGCTACCGCCTGGTGCTGCCGGAGTCTGGTGAGCCGACGTTGCAGGGCTGGGCCATCGTCGAGAACACGACGGATAGCGATTGGAAGAACGTCGAACTGTCGCTGGCATCCGGTCGCCCCGTCGGCTTCGTGATGGACCTGTACGAGCCGCTGTTCGCCCCACGCCCGACCGTACCGGTGCCGATGTTGGCAGCGTTGGCACCGCAGGTGTACCGGACCGCGACCAATCGCGGCGCAACGACGTCCGGTTTCGCCCTGGAGATGGATGACGAGCTGGAGCTGCTCGGACGTGGCGTTGCGGAATCCTCTGGCCTCGACAACTTCGGGGCCGGGGCGACGCTTGTGCCGTACCTCCCGGCGTCCCGCGCAACCGCCGCCGATGTGGGCGAGCAGTTCATGTACACCCTGGACGCGCCAGTGACGCTCGACCGCCAGCGCTCGGCGATGCTGCCGATCCTGTCCGACGAGGTCGAAGGTCGGCGGGTCTCGATCTTCAACTTCGATGTGAACGCCGAGTATCCGATGCGCGGCGTCGAACTGACCAACGACACTGGGCTGCACCTGATGCCCGGCCCCATCGCTGTGTACGACGGACCGGCGTACGCGGGCGACGCCCAGATTCCCCACACCTCGCGCTCGCAGAGCCGCCTGCTGTCCTACGCGGTGGACCTGGACGTCACGGTGGACCGGGAGATGCGGCAGGCCTCCGAGGTCACCGGTGTGCGCATTGTTGATGGTGTCGTGGAACAGTCCACGAAGAACGTCAAGATGACGACCTACGCCATCAGCAACCAGGACGCCCAGCGCGATCGCGTCGTCCTCATCGAGCATGTGCGCGATGCGTCGTACGACCTCGTCGAGCCGACGCGGGCCGCGGAGACCCTCACGGCGATGTACCGCTTCGAGGTCGATGCCGACGCGGGCGACGACGCCAGCCTGACGGTGCGCGAAGAACGCATCCTGCGGCAGACCTTCGCGGTCACCTCGTTCGACATGGGTCGGATCGCCGCACTGACCCGTTCGGGGCGCATGTCCGCAGAGGTCGCGACCGCCCTGCGTGAGGCGGCGAAGATGCAGTCAACCATCAACGGCTTCGAGCGCCGCGCCCAGGAGCTGCTCAGCGAGTATCAGGAGATCAAGGCGGATCAGTCTCGCATCCGCGACAACATGCGCACTGTCAACCGCCAGAGTGAGCTGTACGACCGCTACTCGAAGAAGCTCGGTGAGCAGGAGACGCGCATCGAGGTGATCCAGACCGAACGCGAGCAGCTTGCATCGCAGATCAGGGATCAGCAGGCACGTCTGCTGGCGTTCCTTCGCGATCTTGACGTGGACTGAGCCCACGACGCACCGCGTCGGTGACGTCGCGCAGCGCCGTCTGTGCCGTCACCGGCGTGATCGTGCGCACAGTGCCGTCCAAGGTGACCACGATGACCGCCGGGGCATCGGGATCGAGCCGGTCGATCGTGATTCGCGCGTTGATGGCATAGCGCAGGCGCTGCGGCTTGACGCGTGCGGCGATGCCTTCCAGCTGGGCACGCAGGGCGCTGAAGCCGGGTCCGAGCTCAGCCACGGCGACGGGGATGATCTCCACGTCGGAGCGAGGGCCAACCGCAGTCCGCACCGCATCGAGCACAGCATCTCCCTGCTCCCACCACGCCCGCGAGAGGATGTACACGTTGCTGGCCTTCGCAGCCAGCGGCTCCGGATCCGGATGAACGAGTGCGAGAGAGAGGTTCGGCATGTGGTCGCCGGGTTGGATGTCACCGGCATCGGGACCAAGTTCTGCGATCGTGCCCACGGGGCGCCGCTGTGTGAGATCGGCACCCAGCGGCGCATCGAGCGGGGGTTGCTCGGTGATCGTGAGCTGGATGCTGCCGCGATCGTCCGGCAAAGCCGCGACCATGCGACGAATCGCTCCGGATTCGGCATCGACCACCAGGCGTGCGTCACCCGCGGCGCTTTGCCCTTTCAGAACGAACCGTGGCGTCATCTCGCCACGAAGCGTGGCTTCGGACCAGGTGATCTCGGGGACAAATGGCAGCGACACGAGCTCGCCGCGAGCGAGCTCAAGCTGCGGACAGGCGAGCGGGGGCAGGATCGAGCGCACGGCGATCAGCGGCTGATTCGAGTCGTGCCGGAAGGCGCGGCGCGCGTCGTACGCATGCACCGCGTGAAGGGTGTCGTCCGTGCTCCACAGTGTGATCTCGCCCATCTGCAGTTCGAACCGAGGAACCGCGCCCGCGACGGGCTGGATCCTGAGTGAGAACGTCTCCGTGCGCGAGACGCCGTCGAGTGCCAGGGTGACGTTGACGGACTCGTGGACCGGGCGTGTGCCGTAGTGCTCCTGCATGCGCGACAGCACCAGTTCGGTATCGACAGGGACCTGCTCGACCTGATGGAGGTCGTCCGGGCCCTGCGCGGCAACCGGTGGCGTGCTGAGGCAGATCATCAGGATGACAAGACTGAATCGATGCACGGTGTCAGTGCTCCTGGACGCGCAGGTCACCCAGAAGTTCCGCGATGGTGCGCATGCGGAGCGGATGCCATGCGTCGGGCAAGACGGCAGCAAGCGGCTCGAGCACGAAGTGACGCTCGTGCATGTGTGGGTGTGGCAACGTGAGGCCGGGCTCGTCGATGACCGCCTCGCCGTGAAGCAGCAGATCGAGATCGATGACACGTGGCCCCCAGCGCGTGGGCTCGGAGCGATCGCGACCGAGGCGCCGTTCGATGGCGAGCAGCTCGTCGAGAAGCTGCCGCGGCGTCAAGGTTGTGCGCACGATGGCGACGGCGTTGAGGAAGTTAGGCTGATCCTGCGGCCCCACCGGGCTGGTCTCGATGATGGGCGAGACCGCGGTCAGCGTGGTGCCGGGGAGCTGGCGAAGCGCATCGACAGCGCTGGAGAGGATGCTCGTGCGATCTCCCAGGTTGGATCCAAGGCCGATGGCAGCGTCGGTCGGCATGCATGGAGCATACGTTGCTCAGAGTGCCGGCTCGAACTCCTTCTCGCGATGCTGGAGCTGCGCCTTGAGGCGTGCGAGGATGGAGCTGTGCATCTGGCTGACGCGGGACTCGGAGAGATCGAGCGTTGCGCCGATCTCCTTCATGGTCATCTGCTCGTAGTAATAGAGGATGACGATGAGCCGCTCGGCCCGGCTGAGACCCTTGGTCAGCAGGTTCTTGAGGTCGCGGCTCTGGATCTCCGAGAGTGGGTCGGACTGGGTGTCGTCCTGAATGATGTCAATCTCACGAACCTCACGCCCGTCGCCCTGATAGCGCTGGCGGTTGAGGCTGGTGATGCTGACGGCGGAGCCGTCCTTGACGATCTTCTTGACTTCGTCGTCATCGACGCCGAGTGCGGTGGAGATCTCTTCGTCCGTCGGCTTGCGGCCGTACTCCATCTCCAACTTCTGGCGCACGCCCTCGACCCGCGCCGTGCGATGGCGGACGAGACGGGGCACCCAGTCCATGGAGCGGAGTTCATCGAGAATCGCACCGCGGATACGCGGGGCGCAGTAGGTCTCGAACTTCACGCCGCGCTCGAGATCGAATGCATCGATCGCGTCCTTCAGACCAAAGAGCCCGGCGGACATGAGATCTTCGATATCGACTTCATCGGGGAGACGCGTGTAGATGCGCTCCGCGTTGTAACGCACGAGCGGCAGGAAGCGCTCCATGAGGAAGTTGCGGATGGTCTCGGTTGGCTCACGGTCGTAGAGGAGCCAGATGTCTTCGGGAGCCATGGCCTCGAGCTCGGCGAAGGTGACGCCTCCGGTGGTGCGTCGGACCTTGCGCTTCGGGCGCTTGGGCGTCCTCTCATCTGCTTCTTTCAGCGCGCCCGACGTTGCGCACTTGGTCGCCTTGGCGGTCGGCATGGTCGGCTCCTTGACCTATTCACACGAACGCATGTTCACGTGAAGTCGCGCGTCCATTGCGCGACAACACGCAATGAGCGTAATCACTTTCGGACCTTTGACAACCCTGCAGCGAGTTGTTCACCCCATCTCCACACAATTGCCTCGTTACGCCTGCTCGGGCGCCGGCTGCTCGACGGACACAGATGCGTCCGGAAGAGCAACGTCGTTCTCTCTCTCGAATCGATCGATGTGCTCGCGCACAACCACCGCCGCGACCTGTGCGACCACAAGTCCAACGAAGTAGCACACAAGCATCGCAAGGAGCGCGGACTCAAGCACAGCGTCAGCGGGACGATCGCCCCGCAGCCCTGACAGAATCGCGATCGCGAAGGCGCCAAGCGCGTAGCAGCACGCAATGGTTGTAACCGGAACGCGCCGCCTCACACTTCACTCCCTCGAACGGCCATCGGACAACTCTCCGACAACGCTTATCGGCACACATCGAACGCCTGCTTTGTCACACTGCAAAAAAAGATTCATCCATCCAAAGGCGATCGACCGAAACCACCCGCCGCACGTCGGGACGACCCGGACAAACGGCGCTTCCGGCCCTCGGCATGCTCCGAGAGCCCCACTGCACGCACCGTAGACCCTGACAAAGAACGAACGTCTCGAGCCGCTCGACTGCCCGGACTCTCAAGAAGGAAGGGCTGGCGCTGGCGCACCGCGGCCCGTACCTTCTCGTCGAAGCGCACGCACCCGGCCAGCGGAACCTGCTGCTGCAGAAATCGGGCGGCAACCGCCGCGATGCGCCCATGCACAGCGTCCGCTTCCTTGCGCCTGCGCACCTGGTTGACCACGAGTTGCGCGTGCTGGGCACCTCGGCGGGCCAGCACCTTGATCAGCGCATAGGCGTCGGCGATGGCGGTGGGCTCGGGAGTCGTCACAACGAACGCGAGGTGGGCGGCATGCACCAGAGAGACAACGCTCTCACCGACGCCAGCACCGCAGTCCACGATCACGAGGTCCGTCGATGACGCCAACGACGATACCGCCCCGATGAGCCGCGTGCGCTGGGCCCGATCAAGATGCGACAGGCGCGTCACACCGGATCCGCCGGGCACCAGCCGAAATCCACCCGGCGCCGGAATCGCGACCTGCTCGAGCGTGCGATCACCATCGATGACCTGCCCGATGTGAACTGCGCTGTTGATGCCGCAGAGCACATCGGCGTTGGCAAGACCGAAGTCACCATCAATGACAACGGTGCGCACACCCGCGTGGGCCGCGGCGATTGCGAGGTTGACGGTGATGTTGGACTTCCCGACGCCTCCCTTGCCCGACGCGATGGCCAGGACCCTG
>JBCBTA010000176.1:0-6891 GCA_039818905.1 Planctomycetota bacterium | reverse complement strand
GCGCTGGAGCGCCGGTACCAACTCATGCCGTACTTCTACACACTGTTTCACGAGTCATCGCGGAATGGCATGCCGGTGATTCGACCACTCTTCTTCGCCGACCCCGCCGACGCATCGCTTCGCGAGGTAGACGATGACTTCCTGCTCGGCGACGGTCTGCTGATTTCCACCAGCCCGGTGGAGGATGCCGACGCTGTCGCCGTCCTCCCCAGTGGTATTTGGCGGCCGCTTCGGCTGCAGGGGCACACCGATCCGGTCCTGCCACGGACGTACATCCGTGGCGGAGCCATCGTCCCGACCGGACCAGTCATGGAGTTTGTCGATGAGCATCCGCTCGACCCGGTGACGCTGCTCGTCTGCCTCGACGACAAGGGACGTGCATCCGGCACGCTGTACGAGGACGCCGGCGACGGCTTCGACTATCGGCGGGGTCAGTTTCTGCTCACGCGCTATCAGGCAAGCAGGAGAGGCAACGTCGTGACGATCACCATCGCGCAGGAGGATGGTCGGATGCCGCGCCCGGACCGTGAGGTCGTCGTGCGCGTCATCCTGGACGGGCAGGAGATCGTGGCTTCGGGTCGCGACGGTGCGCCGATTCGTCTGCGCCTGCCGTAGCACATCGTTCCATCATCGAGAACGCGGACGGACTGCGCGGCAGTTGTGCCATCCATGCAAAGTGATGGATGTTCCGGCGGATAGCGCGTCGGCCTCACGGTGTGAGGCGACTGGACGCGAGAGGGCGCGCTGCGTGACGCCGGTGTGTCACGTCGCCTGTGGCGTGTGATCGGGACCGTTCGCGCAATCTGGAAATTCCTGCCGGTGCGCTCTTGACGGTGCTCGCTGCACTCCCACACTCCGCCTTTTCGCGGAGCGCACCATGATGAAGACACCACGTCGTCTCCTGTTCTCCTCGCTCATCGTGTTCGGCATCACTGCCCCGGCATTCGGGCAGGATGCGGCCCCGATGACGTACGAATTCATGATCGGCAACGTCTGGATGCTCTTCGCGACGGCGCTGGTCTTCGTCATGCATCTGGGCTTTGCATGCCTCGAAGCAGGACTGACGCGTGCCAAGAACACCGTCAACATCCTGACGAAGAACATCGGCATCGTCGCCATTGGCGTGCTGACGTATGCGATCATTGGCTTCAACCTGATGTACCCCGGCGATGCCTTCGTCGGCAAGCTCTTCGGCTTCGGCGGCTTCGGCATCGGAACGGACGCAGCGGGTGTGACGCCGGCGTACAACGAGGGCTATACCTACTGGACCGACTTCATCTTCCAGGCGATGTTCGCCGCGACCGCAGCGACGATCGTCTCCGGCGCGGTGGCCGAACGCGTCAAGATCGGATCGTTCCTCATCTTCACCACGTTCTACGTCGCGCTGATCTACCCGATCATCGGCATGTGGGAGTGGGGCGAGGGCTTTCTCGACTCCAAGGGCTTCCACGACTTCGCCGGCTCGACCATCGTGCATTCCGTCGGCGGCTGGGGCGCATTGGCCGGTGTCATCGTGCTGGGGCCGCGCATCGGCAAGTATGTCAACGGCGGGGTGCGTCCCATCATGGGACACAGCCTGCCGCTGGCGACGATCGGCGCCTTCCTGCTGTGGTTCGGCTGGTTCGGATTCAACGGTGGATCGGTTCTCTCGGCAGATCCCGCCGGCATCTCGCTCGTCTTCGTCACGACCACACTCGGTGCCGCGGCTGGCATCGTCGGTGCCATGGCAACATCGTGGATCATCCAGAAGAAGCCCGACCTGACCATGGTCCTCAACGGCTCGCTGGCCGGACTCGTCGGCATCACGGCCGGCGCCGATGTCATCACCCCGATGGAATCGATCATCATCGGCGCCGTGGCGGGCGTCATCGTGGTGCTCAGCGTTCTGCTGATTGACCGGCTGCGGCTTGACGATCCGGTCGGCGCCATCTCGGTGCATCTGGTGTGCGGCATATGGGGCACGCTCGCCGTCGGGCTGTTCGCCGCGGGCGATGGGCGCAGTTTCCTGGTGCAGGCGATGGGCGTCGGCCTGACAGCACTGGTCTGCTTCCCCGCGGCACTGCTCATCTTCTTCCTGCTGAAGATCACCATCGGCCTGCGCGTGACCCCCGAGGAGGAGACGCTCGGCCTCGACATCGGTGAGCACGGCATGGAGGCGTACGCCGGCTTCGAGATCTTCACCACGCAGTGAGCCCGGTCAGTCATCACCTCGCGGATCATCGAGAAAGGGATCGCGCGTGAAGCTCGTCATCGCATACATCCGTCCAGAGAAGCTCAACGACGTCAAGCAGTCGCTGTTCAAGGCGGAGATCCTGAAGATCTCGGTCTCCAATGCGCTCGGCTGCGGCGAGGAGCCCAACTACTTCGAGAACTACCGTGGGGCCGGCGCGGAGGTGGACCTCCACAAGCGGGTCCGCGTCGAGGCGGCGGTCAACGATCAGTTCGTCGCCAAGGTGATCGACGCCATCATCGCCGGGGCCCAGACCGGCGGCGTCGGTGACGGCAAGATCTTCGTCCTCCCCATCGATGACTGCGTCCGCATCCGGACGGGCGAGCGGGGCAACGTGGCCATCGGCTGACCCCGACCTACCATCGGGGGTCATGCTGAGGCTCTTCCGCGACCGACGCCGACGGGCTGTGATGGCCCGCCCCTTCCCCGATGCCTGGCGCGAGGCGCTGCGCCGGATGCGGTTGTATCGCATCCTGGACGAGGCCGAACGGGCCGAACTCCGCCGCAAAGTCGCCGTCTTCCTGGACGAGCAGCGCTTCGAGGGGTGCGCCGGCCTCGAGATGACCGACGAGATCCGTGTCACCATCGCGGCCCAGGCGTGCCTGCTGCTGCTGGGGCGGCCGGACGAGCACTATCCCAGGCTCGGTTCCATCCTCGTCTATCCGGATCGCTACATCGCACCGACGACGCAGCGCATGCCCGACGGCTCGCTTGCGTCCCGGCCGCAGGCTCGACTTGGCGAGGCGTGGCTTGGCGGCAACGTCGTGCTCTCCTGGCGCGATGCCGAACGCGGGGCTGTCGATGCCCACGACGGACACAATGTGATCCTGCATGAGTTCGCCCACACGCTCGACGGGGCGGATAAGAACATGAACGGCACGCCCCGGCTGGAGCACAAGTGCTGCTATGCCTCCTGGGCCCGCGTGCTTGGCGGCGAGTTCAACACGCTGCGGCGGAACCTACGCAGCGGTCGGGTGAGCCTGCTGCATCCCTACGCCGCGACCAATCCGGCGGAGTTCTTCGCCGTTGCGACGGAGACGTTCTTCGAGCAGCCCAACCTGCTGCGCGAGCATCACCCCGAGCTGTACAAGCAGCTCAGCCGCTTCTACCGCCAGGATCCGGCCGAGCGCGTCCATCGCTCCGGAGCCCTGCCGTGAGTCATGAGGGTGCCGCCGTCCGCCTCGCCAGGACGCTGGCGGCGTCCCGAGGCTGGCAGATCGACATCGAGCCAGAGACCCACTTCGCCGCCCGGTTGACCATCGGTCATCGCACGCATGTCGTCGTTGGTGCGGATCTCGGCCTCAACGCAGCCGCGGCGGCCCGTGTCGCACGCGACAAGCTCTTCGTCCAGCGATTCCTCGCCCGTGACGGCGTCCAGATCGTCCCGACACGCCGTGTCGAGGTTGTGGCGGATGTGTCGGACCTGCCCGCCGTGCTCAAGCCCAACCGATCCCTTGGCGGGCAGGGGGTCTCGCTGGTGCGTGACGCAGCAGAGGTGCCGGAGGCCATCGAGCGGGCGAGGCAGCACGACGACATCGTCATCGCCCAGCCCGTGATTGACCTGCCGGAGTATCGGCTGCTGGTCGTCGAGGGCAGGGTGCTCTTCGCCAGCCGCCGAGAAGCCCAACCGGGTGCGGCTGCGGCGAACCTCCAGCAGGGCGGCACGTGGTCGGACTGCACCGACGATGTCCACCCCGACTCTGCCCGCCTCGCGCGGGATCTCGCCTCGTCGCTGGGGCTGGTCGTCGCCGGCATCGATCTGTTTGCCCGTGACATCGGCGTCTTCGACCGCGAGCACGCCGTGCTGGAAGTCAATGCGACGCCCGGCCTCAAGGCGGTCTCGACGCTGCCGCAGCGGCTCGCGCGGCTGACCGAGGCGGTGGGTGACGCGATCGAGCGGCGACTTGAGGCGTCGTCGTCGGATGCCGCTACGATCACGTCCTCAGGCTCGTGAACGAAAGGGATGGTCAGGACATCATGACGCACACCGTGACGCTCATCGCCGGCGATGGCATCGGCCCGGAAGTGGTCGGCGCCGCCAAGCGCATCATCGAAGCCGCCGGGGTCACCATCGACTGGGAGCCCGCCGACGCGGGCGCCGAGGTCTTCAAGAAGGGCATCGCCTCGGGTGTGCCGCAGGAGACCATCGACTCGATCTCGCGCAACAAGGTCGCGCTCAAGGGGCCGCTGGAGACACCGGTCGGGTACGGCGGCAAGAGCGCCAACGTCACCCTCCGCAAGCTCTTCGAGCTGTACGGCAACCTGCGACCCTGCGTCGAGTTGCCCGGCATTCCGGCGGTGTTCGCGGGTCGGCAGATCGACCTGGTCGTGGTGCGTGAGAACGTCGAGGACCTGTACGCCGGCATCGAGCACATGCAGACGCCCGGCGTCGCGCAGTGCCTGAAGCTCATCTCTCGCAAGGGCTGTGAGAAGATCGCGCGTCTGGCATTCGAGCTGGCCATTGCAGAAGGACGCAAGAAGGTCCATTGCGCGACCAAGGCCAACATCATGAAGCTGACCGAGGGTCTGCTGAAGCGCACCTTCGAGGAGGTCGCGCAGGACTATCCGGACATCGAGGCCGAACACATCATCATCGACAACCTGGCCCACCAGCTGGTGCGCTACCCGGAGTGGTTCGACGTCATCGTCACGACCAACATGAATGGTGACATCATCAGCGATCTCACCAGCGGTCTCACCGGTGGCCTGGGTATCGCGCCCTCGGCCAACATCGGCAACGACATCGTCATGTTCGAGGCGGTGCATGGCTCGGCCCCGCAGATCGCCGGCAAGGGGCTGGCCAATCCCACGGCCATCCTTCTCAGCTCTGTCATGATGCTGCGGCATCTCGGCGAGTTCGACGCAGCACGCTCGATCGACCACGCCATCTGGCTCACACTGGCCCAGCAGCGCCGCCTGACGGTCGATCTCGTCGGCGACGACATGGCCGCCAGCACGGACGAGTACACCGATGCCATCATCGACAACCTCGGCAAGACGTGCGAGCAGTACCGCGAGCGCGACTACAAGCCCATCACGTTGCCCAAGCTCCCGCCCGCGCCGGACTACGTCAAGGCGGAGTCGTGGCGGGCCATCGGCATGGACCTGTTCATCGAGTCCGGCCTCGACGCCAACCCGCTCGGCACGTCGCTGGAGGAGCTGTGCGCCGACACGCCGCTGCGCCTGAAGATGATCTCCAACCGTGGCACCAAGGTGTACCCCGACGTCGTGGGCGGCATCACCGACTGCGTCGATCACTGGCGCTGCCGCTTCGTGCTGCGTGATGACAGCGCGACGCTGACCGATGACGACGTTGTCGCGCTGCTGAGCCGTATCAACGGCAAGCACACCTGGATGCACATCGAGAAGCTGCCGCTGATCGACAGCGAGATGGGCTACACGATGGCGCAGGGCGAGGACTGATTCAGAAGCGGTTCTGGATCACAACCTCGTTCAGCGGCAGCTGGCCGGGCTTGGGCCACGAGTCCTTGGTCTTCTTGCCCACGGCGACCAGTGGGCCGATGCAGTGGTCCGCCGGCAGATTGACCAATTTGGCCACCGCCTCGAGATCGAAGCCGATCATCGGGCACGAGTCGTAGCCCATGCCCTGGGCGGCGAGCATGATCGTCTGCATCGCCATGCCGATAGAGCGCTGGGCCTCGTCGCGCTGCAGCTGCTCGCGGCCCTCATGGAAGGGGCCCATCCAACCGACCAGCAGATCCGCGACGTCCTTGGGCGCGTTGGCCCAGTAGCGCTGCGGATCCTTCTCCCACGCCTTGACGTCACCGGTCATCAGGATCAGCAGTGACGCGTCGGTCATCTGAGCCTGATCGTTCCCCGCCGCGCGGATCTGCGTGCGCAGCTCGGGGTCTTTGATGACGACGAAGCGCCAGTGCTGAATGTTGAAGGATGTCGGCGCCTGGATCGCGGCCTCGAGGAGCTTCGAGATCTCGGCGTCGGTCATCTGGTGATTGGGGTCGAAGTGCTTCACCGCACGACGACTGGCGATTGCGTCAAAGACGTCCATGGAGCATTCCTCCGAGGGTTGGAGCGTGGAGTGTAGACAACGCCGAGCTGAATGCACTTCTTCCAGCCCGCGGGAAAATCCGCCAATGCCCTCGCGGGGATGAGCGTGACCGGACTCGGTCCCTCTCAAGCCGAGGGATGAGGCCAAAGGCCGAATCCCCGGATCTGCCTTCCTCGCGCTTCTCAGGAAAGTCATCCGATGATTCGGCTGCGCCTCATCATGCGGCTTGGCCAGCAGTTCTTCACCCCATCTTCTCGACGATCGCTGCGCCGAACTCGCTGCACTTGAGCAGCGTCGCGTCTTCCATCAGGCGCTCGAAGTCGTAGGTCACGGTCTTGGCCGCGATGGCGCCGCTGATGCCTTCGATGATCAAGTCCGCCGCCTCGGTCCACCCGAGGTAGCGCAGCATCATCTCGCCGCTGAGGATCACGCTGCCGGGGTTGACCTTGTCCTGGTCGGCGTACTTCGGTGCCGTGCCGTGGGTCGCCTCGAAGATGGCGTGACCCGTCTCGTAGTTGATGTTGGCGCCGGGCGCGATGCCGATGCCGCCGACGCACGCCGCCAGCGCGTCGGAGATGTAGTCGCCGTTGAGGTTCATCGTGGCGACGACGTCGTACTCGCCCGGACGTGTCAG
>JBCBTA010000175.1:0-6892 GCA_039818905.1 Planctomycetota bacterium | reverse complement strand
TTGGCACGCCCAACCCATGGGCCGCCATGCAGCAGAGTCAGGACAAGGAACTGCTGGAGAAGAAGGGCCGCGTCACCCATCAGGCCATCGATGACATTCGGGCCATGCTGACCTGGAACCAGCGGGCCATCATCGCCTTCCAGTAGGCCACGCCACGCCCGAGAACCCGGCGCCGCCCTTGAGGTTTGTTGTTGCTGCGCTCAGACACCGTGAAGAGTGCATAACCAGTGGATGAGTGGTGCTGACTTTCTGACCACCATCGCTACCTTTCCCCGAGATTCGATTGTGTGCCGTTGGCATGGAGGCCACCCACACGCGTCACTCGTGGAAGGGCAGGCGGATATGGCGTCACGCCTCGAGTACAGGACGATCTTCCTGAGCGACATTCACCTCGGCAGCCGGGGCTGCATGGCCGCCGACCTCATCGCCTTTCTGAAACGGGTTGAGTGCGACAAGCTCTACCTCGTCGGCGACGTCATCGACATGTGGCGACTCCGCCAGCGCTGGCACTGGCCCACCGAGCACAACGAGGTCACCCGTCAGATCCTCAAGATGGCCAAGCGCGGCACGCACGTCGTCTACGTTCCCGGCAACCACGACGAGCACGCCCGGCAGTATGTCGGCCTGCACTTCGGCGACGTCGAAATCACACTCACCGCTGAGCACACCACGGCCGATGGCAAGCGACTGTTCGTCACGCATGGTGATCAGTTCGACATGGTCGTCAAGCATGCGCGCGTCATCTCCGTCCTCGGCGCCTGGGCGTACGACTCGCTCATCGCTGTCAACACCCACTACAACCGACTGCGGGCACGGCTCGGGCTCAAATACTGGTCGCTCTCCAAGTACATCAAGCTCAAGGTCAAGTCCGCGTGCACCTTCGTCGCTCGCTTCGAGGAGGCGCTGATCGATGAAGCCCGTCGCAAGGGCTTCGACGGTGTGGTCTGCGGCCACATCCACAAGGCCGAGTACCGTGCTGGCGCGGTGGACTACTACAACTGCGGCGACTGGGTCGAGTCCGGCACCGCGCTCGTCGAGCATGATGACGGCACCATGCAAATCATCGATGCCGTCGCCCTCGTCGATCAGATGCGCGATCAGAAGAAGAGCATCAAGAAGCTCCTCCGCCAGCCCGCGGCCAGGCAGCGCACCACCACGCCCATCGAGTTCGACATCGACGATGCCGAGACCGACGCCACGCCCGACCGGCGCATCCAGCCCGCCGCTGTCTGAAACGCGCATACCGCCGATGTGACGGAGAACGTGCCACGGGCGGCCGACGGCCCATGACCGCCGATGCCGCGCAACGTCATCACGAAATCTGCGGGCTCTGCTGCCGGCGACGCGGAAGACAAATATGCTTCCCGCTCTACTCCACGCCGCAGATGGAAGGCGATCCGCACGTGACGGTCCGTGGCCACACGCATCCTCTCCTCCTTGCCCTTCGCGATATCAAGCTCGCCCACACCGTCTTCGCGCTCCCCTTCGCGCTGCTGGCCGCCTTTCTCGCCCTGCCCGCCGCGGCTGACGCGATCCGCTGGCCACCCTTCCTCGGCGCACTCTCCCTTGTCCTCGCATGCATGGTCTTCGCCCGGACGTGGGCCATGCTGATCAACCGCATCGCCGACCACCGCATCGACGCCGACAACCCACGCACCGCTCGGCGGGCCATCGCCGCGGGCGAACTCAGAGTCGGTCACGCCATCGCCATCGCATGTGCCTGTGCCGGCGCGTTCCTGGCGTGCTGCGCCGCCTTCCTCGCCTTCGACAACCCATGGCCGATCATCCTCGGCGCACCTGTCCTCGCCTGGATCGCCCTCTATTCCTTCACCAAACGCTTCACCTGGCTCGCGCATCTCTTCCTCGGCGGCGCGCTTGCCGTCAGCCCAATCGCCGCGGCGATCGCCGTCGATCCCACGACGATCGGGCTCCCGCTTGCCGACGCACCGGCTGCACTCGCACCATCGGGCGTCACCACGCTGCTGCTCGCCGGCTTCGTCATGCTGTGGGTCGGTGGCTTCGACATCCTGTATGCACTCCAGGACCTCGACTTCGATCGCGCCGCGGGCCTGCACTCCATCCCCGCTCGTTTCGGCCGACGCGGCGCCGCATGGATCAGCCGTGCACTTCACGGCGGGGCCGTTGCCCTGCTCTTCGGTGCTGCCAGCGCGGACGAACGACTCGGCCTGACCTTCACCGTCGCCAGCATCCTCGTCGCCGGCCTGCTCATCACCGAGCACGTCGTCGTCGCGGTGCGAGGGCTCGCCGGTCTGCCACTGGCCTTCTTCACCATCAATGGGGTGGTCAGCCTGATCCTGGGTGCCGCAGGAATTGCCGACCTCATCCTCGTGTAGGTCAATTCACCTGCGGGAAACCACTGGTATGAGCTAGTGAAATGCAAAAAAGCCCGGCTGTGCGTCCCGGTCGGGTGGCGACAGGGGCACCAGCGTGGTAGCGTCAAGCTTTGGTTAACCCAATCATGCCCCCGGAAGGGCGGCGAAGCGGCTTTTGCTGCTCGCCGCCTTTTTCATGTGCTCGGGCAGTGTTTTCAACGAAGATTGAAATCTCTGGAACAACGAGCCTCGACCCCTCTATCGTTCCCCATCGTGGCACGATCCAACGCACAACGTGGCTCGGCGCGCAACCCCATCGAGGAAGCACAGGAGCGCTTCACCTCCGCCTGGGGGCAGATGGCCGGCGCGTGGGGCATCAGCCGCACGATGGCCGAGGTTCACGCCCTGCTCTACGTCACCGGCGAAGCGCTCTGCACCGATGACGTCATGGAGCACCTCCAGATCTCTCGCGGCAACGCGTCCATGAGCCTCCGCGCCTTGCAGGACTGGGGACTCATCACACGCGTGCACAAGCGTGGCGATCGCAAGGAGTACTTCGAGGCCGAGTCCGATGTCTGGACCATGTTCCGCACCATCGCGCGCGAACGAAAGAAGCGAGAACTCGACCCGCTGCTCGCATCGCTCTACGAGATCCGTGATCTCACCCGCGACACCAAGTCCGACGAGACAGCAGCCCGCATCAACGGCAGGCTCGACACCATGCTCGATTTCGTCGAGACCATCGAGGCCGTCAGCCGCTCATTCCTGAGCCCCGATGGCAATGGTCTTGAGGATGCGGTCGTGCGCCTGACGCAGACCGAGGACTGACCTCAGCCGCGTCCGCCCACGAAGAACCCGATGCCGCCGAGCAGGAGCGTGACGCCGAGCACCGCGCCAGCCAGGAAGAGCATGTTTCCGCCAAGCAGCGTCGCAAAGACAGCGGGCACCGCTCCGGTCACCGCCATCAGCACCACGGCAACACCACCAGCAGAAGCGAGGATCACACCGAGGCTCAGGCCGCCGGCCAGACCGCTGCCCTTGCCATCGACATACTCCACAGCCGCGGCGGGCGCCGGTCCGCCGACCTCGCCACCAAGACCCGCAGCCGCGGCTTCACCCTCGAATAGGCTGCTCTCATCGGCAGCACCCTCGACGGCAGTCGCAGCGCCCTCATCACCGGAGTACAGGTCGTCCAGCAGGCCCTCGGCACCGAGCGACGTGTCATCGCTCTCACGCGTCAGGTCCATCAGGCCGGAACCCGATCCGAACGACTCCAGGCTGACGTTGTCCAACTCTTCTGTCGAGACCGCCGTGACCTGCGTCACCGCTGACGGATCCGCCTCTTCCAGCTCGTCGGCATCGAACACACTGATGCCCGACTGCCCGGCGCCCGAACCCATGGCCGAATCGGCCAGGCCGAGACCTGTGCCCTCGAGACCGAGCGCGGAGCCGCCGGCCGCGGAGTCAACGAGCGGGATCATGCTGTCGTCGCCGGCGAGGTCGTCGTCCTCATCGCCCGCCAGCAGATTGATCTGATCCACCTTGAAGATCAGCTTGTCGCCATCGCGGAACTCGGTGATCTCGTTCCGCGACGCCATGTCGCGGACCTCGTCCGGCGACTTCTTCAGGCGATCCGCCGCCTCTTCCAGGCTGTAGAACATCTTCGCCATCGGGCCATGCCTCCATCGTTCGTCGAGCACCCGCCCCCTGCCCACCACCGCGGGGTCCGGCCGCGCAACACTACCGCCCGCCATCCGAGGCGGCAACCGCACCTCTTAGTACGCCCGGGCCGCCCCTGGGTTCCACCGGTCCCCCACCCTCATCGGCCACCCCCAACCGGGCGAAGCACGTACACCGCGGCGTACATCCCCGCCAGCGCCTCGCGTTCCACCAGCTGGGGGGCATACGCGCTGTTCAGCGGCTGCAGACGGATCAACACCTGCCCCGAGGCCCCCTCCTCGAAGTACACCCGCTTGAAGGTCGTCTCGTCATCCAGCTCGAACCGCACGAAGCAGTCACTCCCCGGCACCGTGTCCACCTGCGGGCTGAACACCACCACATCACCCTCGACATACACCGGGACCATCGCGTCACCCACCACCCGAGCCGCGAACGCATCCGGATCGAACACATCCGGCACCGAGACGTACTCATCCGACACCCGGGCGGGGTACCCCAGATCGGTGAACTCGCGCGGGTAGCCCGCCGCTACGCGATTCACCACCGGCACCTGCGTCGGCAGGCGCAGCACACCGGTGAGAGTGCGCTCGCCCCGGCTGCCATCGGACAGCTGCTCCACCAGCCGCTGCAAGTCACCCGACGCGTACGCCGCGTCCAGACCCTCCGACTCGAT
Organism: Planctomycetota bacterium; assembly: GCA_039818905.1. GTDB lineage: Bacteria > Planctomycetota > Phycisphaerae > Phycisphaerales > UBA1924 > JBCBTA01. Next base: position 2,206 of record JBCBTA010000175.1, on the reverse strand, counting down.
GCGCTTCACCACGCGCTGCGCCAGCGCGTTGCCGCGCTCCAACTCCACCACGCGATCGCGCACACGCCTGGGCGTCGAACGCCACGTGCCCATCGACACGAGTTCACCCGCATTGAGCTGCAGCGCGCGCTCCAGTCGCTCCAACAGATCATCCGATGGCACACCGTCGCGCCGACCCGTCTCGATCTGCGACAAGTAGCCTTTGGCACATCCCACTTCACGTGCGAGCGATGCCAACGTGAGTCCCATCGCCTGCCGCCGTGCGCGTATGACATATCCAAGCTCCGCCATGACACCTCCGCGCGCGCTTTCTTCGGGTCATACGATACGAACGCCTTGCATCCAGAGGTACTGGCTATAAAACATTGGACATGAGTTTACTTTTTAGTGAACACGATAATGTGCGCATTACTCATTAGTTCACACAGAATCGAGGGAGCCCATGCCAGTGCACGCGTCCATGGACCGCTTCAGCATCGACCACGCACAGGATCTCCGCCGCCGACGCACCAGGGAGCTTGCCGAGACGCTTGTTGAGGACGCTCGATGGATCCTGCCGGACGACCGGGCCGTGATTCACGCGATCTACGCCGACGGCATGACGGCACAGAACGTCGCGCGCCTGCGCAATGAGCCGCCGCGGCGCCTCCGTCGGCGTGTCCGCGTGCTCGTCAGCCGCATCCTCTCCGATCGATTCCGATTCGTGCTGATCCATCGCGACGCGTGGCCTCCGATGCGCAGGCGCGTCGCCGGCGCCTGCATCCTTCAGGGCCGATCCATGCGCGCAGCCGCGGCCCATCTGCACATCTCCCTCCACGCCGTCCGACGCGAGATGGACGTCATCAACGCCCTTTTCGCCGCCGCCACCCCCCACGCTGCCGCCGCCTGATCCTCCGACCCCCGGCGCCTCTCGGCCCTCTGTGCCTTCGTGCCTCTGTGCCTCTGTGCCTCTGTGCCTTTCTCCGTACCCTTCCCCCATGACCGACCACCGTCTTCCCACCGACACCACCAACGGCATGCTTCTGGTCATCTCCGGCCCCTCAGGCGTCGGCAAGACCACCATCACCCGAGCCATCGAGCGCTCCATCCCCGACGCCGTCTTCTCCGTCAGCGCCACCACCCGCCCGAAGACCGATGCCGACGTCGAGGGCGTGGACTACCAGTTCCTGTCCGCCGAGCAGTTCGAGCGCCGCGTCGCCGCCAATGAGTTCCTCGAGCACGCCGTCTACGCCGGCAACAACTACGGCACGCTGCGGGCTCCGGTGGACGCCCAGCTCGAGCGCGGCCGCCTGGTCATCCTGGAGATCGACGTCGAGGGCGCCAAGAACGTCAAGCGCCAGATCCCCGGCGCCTTCGCGATGTTCATCCTGCCTCCCGGCGAGGACACGCTGCTCCAGCGCCTGCGGGCGCGCAAGCGCGAAGCCGAAGACGTCATTCAGCGCCGCTTCGACATCGCCACCCGCGAGATCGCCGAAGCCCGAACCTGCAACGCCTACGACGCCTTCATCGTCAACGACGATCTGGAGAAGGCTATCGATGAAGCCCTGACGCTGGTCCGCACCGAACGCGAGAAGCGCGCCCGCGCCTGACGGGTGCCATGGTCTGACGCGTCTTCGAGGAAGGCAATGCCATCATCACGACGGCCGTGCTCGGCTTCGGCTGCCACCGGGGGACGCGACCACCAGTGCGCGGTGTCCGAGTCACGCACCGCTGAGGCGCTGAGATCGCTGAGAGAGGCAGGAGTTCAACCACAGAGAGCACGGAGACCACGGAGAGGCAAACTGGGTTCGCACGCGTGTCTGCCACAGTGTCTTGACACCAAGCCATCGCTCGGTGCTCTCCGTGTCCTCTGTGGTGAACTGCCTCTCTCAGCGAACGCCGCGCCTCAGCGGTGAGCTCCTACGCCCCCTGCTCCGCCGTCATGCGCTGCTCGCGCTCATCCTCGTTGCCCTCCTGGACACGCTCGGACGCTGACTTGGGGTAGGCGATGCGGCCGTGGTAGATCGCGCAGAGGCTCCGGGTCACGGCATCCTCGATGATCGACAACTCGCGCAGCGTCAGTTCGCACTCATCGAACTGTCCATCCGCCAGGCGCTTTCGCGCCAGGGTGTGCACCAGAGCGCTGATGCGGGCGGGAGTCGGCTCGGTCATCGCGCGGGTGGCGCTTTCGACCGCGTCGCACAGCATGAGGATCGCAGCTTCCTTC
>JBCBTA010000174.1:0-6894 GCA_039818905.1 Planctomycetota bacterium | reverse complement strand
TTCACCAGAGCCGCCGCGAACAGACTGGGCTGCGAGTGCGGATCGCGATCACGAACCGACGAGCCCGAGGCTGCAGCGGATGCGGGCGCGGAGATGGTGTCGAGCACGGTCATTCGATGATGAACTCCGCGTGCAGATGCCCGATCTCGTGCATCTTGGCCAGGATCGCGATCTGGTCCGCCACCGGGACGTCCAGCGCCTTCATCGCCTCCAGCAGGTCTGACAGCCGCGCCGCCGGACGCTCGCCCTCGGGGCGCCCAAGGGCCGTCACGTTGCTGCGGCGGACGGCCGGCGTGTCCGGCGTCGGCTCCAGTGGCGGCGTCACCGTCGTGACCACGAGGTTCTCGTGGGCGATCACCGCCGGTGAGATCTGGACGTCACCCGTCAGCACGATCGATCCCGTGCGCTCGTTGACGATCACCCGCGCCGGCAGTTCCAGCAGCGAGGCATCCAGCCGAATCGACAGCACATTGCCGATGAAGTTCGCCGGATCGGCAAGCTCGGGCTCGGGGATGGCGACCGTCACCGTCCGCGCATCGACGGCACGGGCGATCTCCGTCGTCGTCTCCCGGAACCCCTGCCGGTCCTGATTGATCGTGTTGGCCAGCAGCTTGGCGGTGGTCCACCCGGCGTACTCCGGACGGATGTTCAGCGAGATCGTCCCGGTCTGATCGATCACGTTCATCTCGATGTCCCGCGACATCCGGGCCCCGCCCCGCACCCGCCCGACCGTCGGCGTCGTCCCGTCGAGGATCACGGGCCCCTCGGCGAACGAGTACACGCCCTGCCCCGGCAACGGACCGGTCAGCGGCGTGATGAACAGGCGTCCGCCTTCAAGACTGCTCGCCTCGTGCCATGCCTGGACATGGACATCAAATGTGTCGCTCTTGCGGGCGCCCTCACGGGGGATGGTGCAGGTCACCATCACCATCGCGATGTTCTGGGCGTCTGCGAGTTCCTCGAGACTGGGAACCACATTGCCACCCCGCTCCAGCAGCGCGGCGAGCTGCCGTGCCATCGGAAGCGATTCACCCTTGTCACCGGTCCCCGGCAGACCGACGACGAAGCCAAGGCCCCACAGGGTCGTTTCACCCGTGCCGCGCAAATATGTCATCTGCTGGATTGAGAGTGCGTGCGCTGATGATGCGCACAGCATCGTCAGCACCACCACAAGACCCATCCACGCTTTGCGAATCCATCCGCTCATCCGGGACACCTCCGTGTCTACGGATGGAACTACGCAAACGCGATGCCACACGTCTTCAGGTCATGTGGCGTCGTCGCATGGGTGTGTGGTGAGCGCGCGCAAACGCGGCGGACCCACCGACCGCCGCGCCGCGCACACAGGGACGCATTCCCTCTCACTCATTCCACCCGCTGGCGGATGGTCACACAGAGCGCTCTCTCTCACTCCATGTTTCGCACAACACAACGAATGGTGGGTGTGCTTCTCAACTCAACTCATGCTTCCCAGCCCGCGATTTCTCACGGGAATCCTGTCTTCGACAATCACCGGCTCAGAAGTTGAAAACCGCCTCGATGATTCGTGGAATCCAGCCCTTCTCAGCCCCCCGCCGGACGTCGCCGGAGTTCTGGATGTCCAGACGAAGGTCGAACATCTGGTTCGACTGCACCGTGTTGGAGCCCGTCACGTCCTCGGAGCGGCAGATGCCCGAGAGCGTGATCGTCTGCTCCTCGGCGTCAGTCCGGATCACGGTCCGTGCCTCCAGGAGCATCGTGCCGTTGGGCTTGACCTCGATGACACGGGCCGTCACGCGGGCCGTCACCTGGTCATCACGCTCGTACTCGCCATCGCCCTCGAACTTGCTTCGCCAACCCAGCTCCAATCGAGGCAGGTCGTCCGACTCATCGCGACCCTGCTGGAAGCGGAGCTCCAGCATCTTCAGCAGGTCGATCGAGCTGAAGATCTCGCCCGCGAGGTCGTACTTCTTCTCGGAGTCGAAGATCTGGGCCCGCGACGTCGCCGAGCGCTCGGAGATCACGATCGTCACGAGATCCTCCGCCGCGAATGTCCGCGGCTCGGGTGGCTCGACCACGATCAGGCCCACCTCCGCCAGCGCGGGGGCACCATCGGTCGCCACCGGCCCCTCCTCGCCGCGCTGCGGCGACTCGGGCTGTGGCTGCTCATACAGGCTCTGTGCGCTCACGCCCGACGCAAGGCCGGCGATGGCGATCACGATGCTCACGTTTCGTCGCATATCACACCCCCTGCCCATCAGCCATCCCTCCGACGGTCATTCGCACGTTCCATGCCGCGCCCCGCATCGTCATCCAGCACCACGATGACCCGACCAGGCCCGTCAACCCGGGCCATGAATGTGTGTCGCGAGCGGTCCATGCGGCACTCGATGCGCTCACCCACCCGCGCATCGCGCATGGCCCGCGCCTTGGTCTGCAATCCGATGCCGCCGTTGATCGCCAGCACCTCGACGATCTCACCCCGCAGCACCGCCAGCGGCTCCTCCAGATCACTCGCGCGGAGCATCGATCCAGGGTGCAGACGCTTCCTGGCCCGCTTGCCGATCGCCTCTGACGCGTCGCTCACCAGCGCCCCGCCGCCTGGCTCCATCCACATGTCCACTTCGTTGACCGTCCGGGACGTCAGCAGGGCATCACGCTCAACGCCCGCCTCGAGCACCACGACGTGGCGGCGAATCTCGACGTCCGCCCGGACCGTGCCCGACGCAACCGTCCGATCCCCCGCCATGACGCGGACGTCCACGAGGATGCGCGAGCCCCCCTCGGTGGTCATGGGCCGCACGACGATGCGGCGGCCCCACTCGGTCTGTGCCAGCAGGTCCTGATCCCGCGTGTCGTAGCGCACGCGAATGTCCTCCGCCTCGACGTCGAACATCCGCATCAGCAGCTCGCCGACGCGCTTGCGCACCGTCGCCGGGGCTTCGGGATCGATGGTCTCGGGCCTGACCGGCTGGGCCTCGGGAACGCGCTGCACGAGCGCACCCGTACTGCGGATGCGTACCAGGCATCGCTGTCCGCTCAGCGCCATGCGCCCGAGGCTGATGCCGTGCGTGCGCAGAATGTCGCGAATGGCCCCCATCTCCAACTCGACCCCGCCGGACCCGGGTGACGCCTCGGCGGCCTCGATGAGCACGACGTCGGCCAGCGCGGTCGCGGCATCGCCGCGAAGTACCGCGACATCCGCCAGCGTGATCGTCTCGCCCGGCGCCGCCACCGCCGAGGCCCGAAGCCTGATGGTGCCCGCCTCCACGACGTGACTCAGCCCGAGCACGCCAAGCAGCGCGACGATGACGAAGCGAATCACCATGTTCATCCCACGCCTCCTGCGCCGATTACTGCCTGAGCTGTGATGTTGCGCGGAGCGTCTCGTCCGCCGCCCGGATGACCTGGCTGTTCATCTCGAACGCGCGCTGCGTTCGGATGAGACTCACCAGCTCACGAGTCGGATCGACGTTCGACGCCTCCTGGAAACCCGCCAGAAGTCGTCCGAACTGGTCCTCGGTGGGGTTGCCGGCGATCGGCGGCCCACTGGCGCCCGTCTCGCCAAAGAGGTTCTCACCCAGCTGACGAAGGCCCTGCGGATTGATGAAGTCCACCAGCTCGATCCGGCCCACGCTCTGCGGCTCGGGATCGCCGGGGGTCTGCACGAAGACCTCACCATCTTGGTTGATACTCACGTTCTGCGCATCGTCGGGAATGGCGATGGCCGGAAGAAGACGCCTCCCGGGATCACTCGCCAGCACCAACTCGCCGTCGATGTTCAGCGTAAAGCTGCCCGTGCGGGTGTACGCCTCGCCGCCCGCCGCTCGCTCCGGCTCGACCTCGACGCGGAAGAACCCCGGCCCGTCGATGTAGACGTCGAGTTCGCGCTCCGTCGCCAGCGGCGCACCGGGACGAAAGTCCAGCTGCGTGCCGGCCACGCGCACGCCGAGGCCGACGTACACGCCCACCGGCCGACGATCGCCGTTGGCATTCTCGACACCGGGCAACTTCTTCTCCTGGTACACCAGATCCTGGAAGTTCACCCGGCTCGCCTTGAACCCGGCGTTGTTGACATTGGCCAGGTTGTTGGCGGTCACGTCCAGCTCGGTGTTGAGTGCGCTCAGCCCCGTCGCCGCCGAGTGCAATGCCACGTACGCCATCGCTCTACCTCTCCAACGCGGCACGAAGCCGCGATTCACTCACGATCACGCGACCTGGCCGAAGCGACCGATCGCCTGCTGCATGTTCTGATCGATCACACTGATCATCTGCATGTTGCTCTGTGCGGCTCGCGATGCGCTGGTCATGCCGATCAGTGCCTTGATCGGATCCACACCGGAACCCTCCACCGCGCCCTGCACGATGCGTCCACCGCCGCCGCGCCCCAGCTGCAACGTCTCGCCATCCGGCGCGCGCATCAGGCTGTTGCCTGTCTTCACCAGGCGTGCAGCATCCGTCACGGTTGCGATGCGCAGGCGCCCGACAGGTACGCCGCGCTGCTCGATGACCCCGTCGGGACGGATATCGACGTGTGCGGTCGGATCCAGGCGGATTCTGCTGCTGTTGCGTCCCTGCACGGGGGTTCCATCGCCCGCGAGCACCAGCGTCCCGTCCGGCGCGATGCTGAAGCGACCATCGCGCGTCACGCGAAGACCGTCGCTCCCGGTGCCATGCTGGACGACGAAGAAGCCCTCTCCCTCGATAGCCACATCGAGCGGCCGTCCGGTCTCTTGGATCGGTCCCTGGCTGGTCCGTACCTGCGTCTGCGACGGCATCACGCCAGCGCCGAGCCGCTCCAGAAGATGATTTGAGTTGGCAAACGCAAGATCATCCTCGACGCGCACGACGTCGCGAGCCCGAACCCCCATCCAATCCGGGCGGAAGCCGACCGTATTCACGTTGGACAGGTTGTTGCTCAGCACGTCCTGGCGAGCCATTTGCGTCGATGCACCGGACGCCGCGATGTACATGCCGTAGTTCATCGACGAGTCTCCAGGAGCTCGAGTCGCTCCTCGACCGTCACACCCTCGTCGGCGTCCTGCGAACCGGATCGTGCGATGTGCATCGCAGCCGCGGCTCGCGCCAGCGCACGCAGACGCGCGCCCATCAGGCGTGTGCCGCAGGTCTCCGAGATCGTGCTCCGGACGTGATCGCGTCGCGGCGCCTTCCAGACGTCTTCCATGTCGTGGGCCTCCTGCCTCGGAGGTCTCTCCACAACTGCCATGCCAACGACTGACTGCCCAGCAACGTCCGAGAAGCGCAACCGGTGCGCCGCTGTCGCTCCGGGCTCGCGCAAACCGATACCCATGAGCCCATGCGACCCCTCTCGCTCGAAGCCGCGCGCGAACGACTGATCGCCTATCTCCGCATCGAGTGCGGCTTGGCGGCCAACACCGTCGCCGCCTACACCCGCGATCTGCGGGACCTCTACGCCGAGCTCGAAGCCGCCGGCGTCACCGAGGTCGGCCAGCTCAAGCCGCGCCACGTGGTGGAGCACATCGCCGGGCTGCGAAGCGGGCACAACCTCGCGTCATCCTCCGTCGTGCGACATGTCGCGACCCTGCGCATCTTCTGCCGCTGGCTCGCCGCCGAGGGGTACACCGACCGCGATCTGGGTGAGCTGCTCGAACGCCCGACCCGCTGGCAGCGGATCCCTGATGTGCTCTCCGAGGGCAAAATCGCCCGCCTGCTCGCCCAGCCCGGGCCGCCGGAGGAACTCGACCCCGCTGCGCCACCGCTGTGGATCCGAGACCGGGCCCTGTTGGAGCTGATGTATGCCTGTGGATTGCGGGCAAGTGAAGCCGCGGGCATCCGCCTGGAGGAGATCCACTTCCCCCTCGGCTTCCTGCGCGTCACCGGCAAGGGCGACAAGCAGCGCCTGGTCCCCTTTGGCGAGCCCGCCGAGAAGGCCATGCGAACGTATCTCGACGACTGCCGCCCACGCCTGCTCCGCCAGGATGGGCTCAGCGATGGACGCATGTTCCTGAGCCGCACCGGCCGGCCGCTCGAACGCGTCGCGATCTGGCAGATCGTGAAGCGACACGCCGAAGCCGCAGGTCTGGGCGATGTCCATCCCCACCAATTGCGCCACTCCTTCGCGACGCACCTGCTCGGCGGCGGGGCCGATCTGCGTGTGGTGCAGGAGCTGCTCGGACACGCCAGCATCACGACGACGCAGATCTATACGCGCGTCGATCAGCCGCGCCTTCGCGAGGTTGTCCGGCGCTTCCATCCGCGTGGCTAGTCGTCAGATCGGCCGCTTGGGCGGAGTCGGCTCGTCTTCAGCAGGTGCGGCGGCGGGCGGCGACGCATTCTGCATCGGCGGACGCTGCGGCCCGCTCGGCGCCGGCTCGACCGGCAGTTCGGGCTCAGGACGCTGAGGTGCGGGCAAACCGATGGCCTGATTGAGAGCACCGACGGCTCGGGGGGTCGCGAGTTCACCAAGCTTGCGGGCCCGGATCTCGCGTTCGAGCTTCTCGTCGAGCTGACTGGCGTGCGTGGCAATCACACCACGCTCCACACCCATCCGGAAGCGGATGACAGCCGCGGCTGCACCACCCAGCAGAAGCAGGGGCAGCAGCACGTGCATGCTGTAGTACGCCAGCGGATTCGCGCGTTCGCCGGCGAGCCGGAATGCCTCGGAGGAGGCCACCAGTGTGTCGTAACTCTGGAAGACGCCCGGAAACACGAACGTCGAGAGCAGCGCGCTCCAGGGCAGGGCCAGGGCGGCGATCACCAGCGTCCAGCTGGACGCCGTGACCGCCATCTCCACACCCGGCACGTTGCCGCCGCCGGCGATGACCACCGCCTGCAGCATCAGGATCGTCAGGCCGACGACCGAGATGATGCCCAGGGTCTGCACCACGTGGGCGGAGCGTTCCAAGAGGATGCCGCCCCGACCGGGAACCCGAT
>JBCBTA010000173.1:0-6896 GCA_039818905.1 Planctomycetota bacterium | reverse complement strand
GTTCATGGTGCCCTGCGAGCCGGAGCACAGACCGAGCCCCTCAAGCAGCGCATTGGCAAGTCGCTGACTCGTCTCGACGTTTCCCCCGGCGACAGCCGGACACAGGGTCGGATCGTCGTCAAAGGGTGGATTGAGCATCCCCTGTGGAACGAGCAGTTCGATCGGACGCATCAGACCTTCGTTCAGCGGGAGGTCTTCACCCGCAAGGCAGCGCAGCACATACAGCACCGTGCTCCGAACCACGGCGAGCGGTGCGTTGAGACTTCCCGGGTGGACATCGGCACTCCCGGACAGATCAATCCGTGCCCGTGCGTCTTCGATGTCGATGCGCACGTGCAGCGGCGACCCGTCATCGAGGGTGTGCTGAACGACCGCGCTGTGCGACCCGAACTGTGCCAGAGCCTTCGACATGCGTTGTGCCGCACGATCGGCAAGGGCGTCCATGGCATCCCGGCACGCCTCTGCGCCGTACTCGGTGATCGACTGCAGCAACAGGTGCTGGCCGCGTCGAAGTGAAGCAACCGCAGCATGCACATCCGCGAGGTTCTCCTCCGGCGCACGCGAGGGAAAAGGTCCCTCGGTCAGGCGACGCGCAAGCTCCGCGTCGTCGATCCGGTCCACCGTGCCAATCAGCAGCGGTGGAAGCACCACCCCTTCCTCCGCCAGCGTCGCCGCATCTGGCGACATGGAGCCTGGCCGACTGCCACCCAGTTCAGCGTGATGCGCCCGCGCCGCGACGAACGCGTGACGATGACCATGCGCGTCGCAGACCGGCGCGGCGAGCGTCACGTCAGGCAGATGTGAGCCACCAAAGCCCGGGTGGTTGGTGATCAGAACATCACCGGGCGCGAATTCATGGCGCTGCATGAGCGTACGGACGCAGAGACCAAGCGCACCGAGGTGAACCGGCACATGCGGTGCGCTGACGACAAGATTCCCGTCTGCGTCGAGCAGGGCACAGGAGAAGTCCATGCGTTCCTTGACGTTGGTGGACAGTGCCATGCGCTGCAGAAGCTCGCCCATCTCACCGGCGATGGCATCGAAGCGACCCGTCAGCAGCTCACGGCGGATCCCGACCGGGCGCTCCGCTGCTCGTGCATGCTCGGCGGCGTCCACCCGTGTCAGCACCAGCGCGTTCGCAGCATCGCGGACCGCGCTCCAGCCGGGCTCGACGACCACCGTGGTCCGGCGCTCGGTCACGATCGCCGGCCCGATGACGTCCTCCCCCACCGCCAGATCCGGCTTGCGAAAGACCGGAACCTCCGCCCAGCCCGATGCACACCGGACGCGCCCGCGTGTGGGTGCTCCACCCGCTGTCACCGCGACCGCTCCATCGTCATCTGGCTGCAGCTCATGAGCGCGAACCACGACGCGAATCGACTCCACTTCGATCGGTCGGCCCCGCGGCACATGCCCGAAGATGCGCCGCACCCGCTTCTCAAAGTCTCGCGTGACCTCACGCTCCGCATCCACTTCGATCGTGTGATCCTGGCCAACGTAGCGCAGGTGCAGTGTTCGTTTCACTGAACGACGGGCGCCAGGACGGACACCATCTCGCCGCAGCAGCTCGGTCGCATCTGATTCCACCTCTCTGACGAGAGGAGCCAGTGCCCCACCAAGATCGTCGAGACGTCGAAGGACTTGTCGTTCGGCTACCCGTTCGAGTGCGGCCCCCTCAAGACCCGTGGCACTCAGCAGACTGGCATCTGCGGGAACAAGAATGCGGCGCGTTCCAAGACGGGTCGCAACGGCGCACGCATGCTGTGCGCCAGCACCACCAAAGGCGACGAGGACATGTTCGGCGGGATCCTGTCCCTGACGGACCGAGATGCGTCGAATGGCCTCAGCCATGCGCTCGTTCGCGATGTCCAGGAACCCTTCGAGCAGTGCATCGCGCTGCTCGGCGTCCTCTGGGTCGATCCCAGCGCGCTGCGCGACGTCCTGGGCTGCTGCCGCAGCTGCAGCGACATCGATGGGAATCTCGAAATGTGCGGTGTCGAGGCGCCCAAGGAGCAGATTCACATCCGTGACCGTGAGCGGCCCACCCGCTCCGTAGCATGCGGGACCGGGAACAGCCCCGGCACTGCGCGGGCCGACCTGCGGCTCACCGTCCACCCAGTCGCAAATCGAGCCACCCCCTGCGGCGACGCTCTCGATCGCGAGGGCTGGAGCCAGGAGCGTCGCGTCTCCCACCCGATGCTCCGAGACGGTCGTCCCGCCGTCACGATCGCAGCGCGCGACATCCGTGCTCGTGCCGCCCATGTCGAACGTGATGATCTGCTCGAAACCGGACCGCGCCGCGGCGTGCATCGCCCCGGCGACTCCACCCGCCGGACCGCTCAGCAGAGAGTCTTTCGGCTCGTAGGTTCGAACATCGTTGAGTCCGCCAGCACTCGTCATGACACGCATGCACGCCGCGGACGCCGCTGCTTCGACATCTCGCAGAAAGCCACCGACATCCTCAGACAGTGCCGCGTTCACGACCGCCGTACGCGCACGTGGCACGATGCGCAGCCGTGGCGACAGAACCGATGAACACGACACGTGCGTGAATCCCGCATCACGCAGGAGGGTGGCGACGCGCCGCTCCGGACGCGGATCCTGCCATGCATGCAGCAGCGCAACCGCGCCATGGCGGATACCCCGGTCCGCGAGATCACGCGCCACCGCTCGAACGTGATCCTCGTTGAGCGGCACCACAATCCTGCCCTTCGCATCCGAACGCTGGTGGATCTCGACGACATCGGAGAAGAGCGGCGCGGCCGTTTGGATATCGAGTGCGAAGAGATCAGAACGGCGCTGATCACCGATGCGCAGCAGATCACCGAATCCTTGGTTGACGAACAGTGCGACCGGGACGAGACGCCGCTCAAGCAGTGCATTGGTGCCTCGGGTGGTCGCCAGGCGAAACTCGCGGCAGGGAATCGGCTGCGGCGATGGCGTCCGCGTCACCAAGCGGGCGGCAAGCACTGGGGCCGGCTCGCCGGTGCGAACCTCCAGGACAGCGACGGCTCCGAGATCCGATGCGAGCGTCAGCCGGGGCGGAGCATCCTGTACGTGAACGACTTCGATGCCTGCGTCCGGGGCCGAGGGTGACGCCGCCGTCGCGCCGACCAGGGCATCGAGGTGGTCGATGTCAGAGACAACGTCGTATCTGCCGTTGCCCGCGCTCCGCACCGCGATGCGGATGGTCCCGCTGCTCAGCACCTTGACTCGGCGCATCTCACCCTGCGGGCCGCGCGCGACGCAGTCGGTGAACGTACCGCCGGTATCCGCACAGATGCACCAGCCGTCCTCACTCACGGCTGGCTGAGCCCTTCGCGTATGGCAAATCGCGCGAGCCCAACGCGATCATGGATGTCGAGCTTGCTCATCAGGTTGTTCGAGTGGTTCTCGATCGTCTTGATGCTGAGGTGCATCGTCTCGGCGATCTGCCGCTTCGTCATGCCTCGGGCGATGTAGGCGACGACCTCACGCTCACGCGGAGTCAGGATCGACAGGCGCGTCGCGCGTTCAGGATGGAGCTTCGGACCATCCACATCGATGACGAGACGAGACTGAATCTCGGGCGAGAAGTAGGTGCGTCCATCCATCAGTGCGCGCAGGGCAGCCAGAAGGCTTCGCGCGGGCTCGCCCTTTGTGAGGTAGCCGCTCGCACCGGCGTCCAGAGCACGTTCGATGTAGTGATCCGTCATGTAGGCACTGAGAAAGAGCACGCGCACATTGGGGCGGCGGTCCAGCAGGGCCCTGGCGGCGTCGAAGGCGGAGCGTCCGGGCATGTCGATATCGAAGATGACCACGTCGGGAGCCCGTTCCAGCGCCAGCTCGACCGCCTCATCGGCATCGGGTGCCTCTCCGACAACGACGATGTCCGACGCCGCATCAAGCCGGCGGGCCAGGGCATCGCGAACAAGTGCCTGATCGTCCACGAGAATGACGCGCGTCGGCTGCTCAGGCATGCTGCCCCTCCTCGCCCACCCGCACCCGCATGATCGCATCGCGCAGGTCACCGATGGCAAAGGGCTTTCGCAGCACGGCGACGCGATCCATCATCATCCGATCGGACGCGACCGACGCAAGCTGAATCACGGGACACCGGGCCGTCCAGCTGCGCAGCTCGTCAGTCGCAGCATTGGGATCGAGGCCATCGGTATCCAGGACCACCAACGCCGGGTGGCTCTCGCCGAGACGCTCGAGAACCGATCGGGCATCGGCGCCTGCCACAACACTGCAGCCAAGCTCTTCAAGCATCGTCACGAGCACGCCACGGACCGCCGTCGCGCTCTCGATGACCGCAACACGCAGTTGCAGGTCCTGTGCGTGACTGACATCTTCGCTCTCGACGCACTCTGCGCTTGGCAGCAGCACCTCGGCCGTCGTTCCGCGCCCCGGCTCGGACCGGAGTGTGATCTCGCCGCCATGGTCTCGCACAATGCCGTCCACAATGGCCAGCCCGAGGCCTGTGCCGTACTCGCGGACGCGCGTCGTGAAGAAGGGCTCGAACGCGCGTCGAAGCACCTCATCGGACATGCCGACGCCGGAGTCACGCACCGTCATGCGTGCACGCGTCGGTGCATCACTGGTTGACGCAACGACCAGATGCAGCGATCCACCATCCGGCATCGCATCTCTGGCGTTCATTGCAAGGTTCATGACGACCTGCTTGAGCTGGGTCGGATCCCCCGAGACGACGACGTCCTCATCTGGGATCTCGAGGATGATCTGCACCCGTGGCGGCACAGTGTGCTCGAGCAGTGCCCCGACCTCACGGACAAGCATGCGCAGGTCCACGTGCTGCGACGGCGGTGTGCCACGCCGCGCGTACTGCATCAAGGCCCGTGTCAGTGCCCCCGCATCCTCGATGCACTGTTGCAGAGACTCGACCGTGGGAGCAACCTCGTGCTCTCGCGGCAGGCGGGCGGCGATGACCTCAGCGTAGCCGAACATCGCCGTGAGCAGATTGTTGAAGTCGTGAGCGATGCCGCCGGCGAGGCGGCCGATGGCCTCCATCTTCTGGTCTCGCCTTGACTCGTCGTCCCAGCCGCGGAGGTGGCGCGGATCGGTCAGCAGGACGATGGAACGTCCCTCGGACCTGGTCACCCGCATCAGCATCCGCATGCGCACCCCATCGGAGCGACGAAGTTCGATGGCCTGCGGCTCGTTCCAGGCGGCTGCCGGATCCAGGCCGAGTGTCCGGTCCAACGGCCGAGCCATGAGATGCCGCTCGGTCCAGCCCGACCGTGCGACGATGGCGGCGTTGGCGAACGAGACGCGACCGTCCGACTCGAGGACGAGAACACCATCCTCGATGGCATCGAGGAGTCGCCGAAATGGCTGTTCATCTGCGGCGGCATCCGTTCGATACATGGTGTCGCCCTCGCTGACCGACGCGGCCGCACGGATTGTAGGGAGTCCACGCATGCGGACGATTGGGTTGACGGGCTTTGGGGACGTGGCGAGGATGCCGCGATCAACGGTGTGGGTCGGTCCGGAACAGAGAGATGGGCACGGTCGGGCATGGCAGGGAAGAAGAGTGACTTCATCGTCATCGCGAACCGGCTGCCGGTGCACCGGGTCCGCCGCAAGGGAGGCTCGGGCTGGCAGATCAGTCCAGGCGGCCTCGTCAGCGCGCTGACGCCGATCCTGCAGGATCGCGGCGGCACCTGGATCGGCTGGGCCGGCTCCGGCGGTCGGGCACCCGCCCCGTTTGAGCACGAAGGCATCACCAACAGCCCGGTCAGCATCAGCAAGGGCGAGTTGGATGACTACTACGAGGGGTTCAGCAACAGCACTCTGTGGCCGCTGTACCACGATGCCATCAGGCCGCCGACGTTCCACCGGCACTGGTGGCATGCCTACGTCAGCGTGAATCAGCGTTTCGCCGATGAGGCTGTGCGACACGTCGCGAAGAATGGCACCGTCTGGGTACAGGACTATCACCTGCAGCTGGTGCCTCGCATGATCCGCGAGCAGCGACCGGATGTGCGCACCGGGTTCTTCCTGCACATCCCCTTCCCCCCGAAGGAGCTGTTCGCCCAGATCCCGTGGCGCGTGCAGATTCTCGAGGGGCTGCTCGGCGCCGATGTGATCGGATTCCAGACCAAGGCCAACGCGGAGAACTTCGTCGCGCTTGCGAAGGAGTACACGTCGTGGCACTCACGTTCGACGAATCAGCTGCGGCTGGGCGACCGTCGCGTGCGCGTCGATGCGTTTCCAATCTCGATCGACTATGAACGATTCAAGAACCTCGCACTCAGCGAGGATGTTCAGGTGCAGGCCTCGGAGTTCCGCCGCAAGCTCGGCCCGAAGCGAAAGATGGTGCTCGGAGTTGATCGCCTGGATTACACCAAGGGCATCGATATCCGGCTCCGGGCGTATCGCGAGCTTCTGGAGTCCGGCCGTGAGCGCGTCGAGGACATTGTCTTCGTCCAAGTGGCGGTACCGAGTCGCGAGATGGTGACGCAGTACGCCGACATGCGGGCCCGGATCGAGCAGCTCGTCGGCGACATCAACGGCTCATTTGGAGATGTCGGCCGGCCGGCGGTCCACTATCACCGCCGCAGCTTCGGCGTTGAGGAACTGGTCGCGCTGTACGTCGCGGCGGATGTCATGCTGGTCACGCCACTGTGCGACGGCATGAACCTCGTGGCCAAGGAATACGTTGCGTCGAAGACAAACGACGATGGCGTACTGGTGCTCAGCGAGTTCACCGGTGCGGCAAACGAATTGACGGGCGCGCTACTGGTGAATCCGCACGACGTGGACGGTCTCACGCTCACGATCGAGCGTGCGCTGCACATGGCGGAAGAGGACAAGTCGCGCCGCCTCCGCTCCATGCGGCGTCACATCTCCAAGCGCAACATCTATGCATGGGCGGACTCGTTCATTGAGGCGAT
>JBCBTA010000172.1:0-6904 GCA_039818905.1 Planctomycetota bacterium | reverse complement strand
CGAAGTTCATGGCTTCGGTGACGCCATCGGTGCAGGCAAAGAGCAGATCGCCGCGGCGCATCTGGAAGGTCGCTCGCTCATAGTCCTGTGACGCGTCGATGCCCACGACCATGCCGCCGGCGTCGAGCATCGTGATCGCGGCGTCGCTTCCGTCGGAGGAGGGGCGCACGATGAGCGATGGTTCATGTCCGGCGTTGCAGTACGTCAGCATGAGCGACACCGGATCGAGCACGCCGTAGAAGAGTGTGGCGAATTCGTGCGCGTGCGTATCGTGCGACAGCGCGGTGTTGACGCGCCGGATGACCTCGTCGAGGTGGTACACCTCGGTGGCGTGGGCTCGCAGCGACGCGCGCACCGCCGCCATGAGCAGTGCCGCGGGGATGCCCTTGCCCACGACGTCACCGACGACGATGCCGAGATGGCCATGCAGTTCGAGCAGGTCGTAGAAGTCACCGCTGAGCTCGCGGCTGGAGATGTACTGGGCCGCGATGTCGATACCGGCCAGATCGGGCGGCTTGCGCGGCAGCATGCGGCGCTGGATATCCGCCGCCAGTGCGAGGTGGCGCTGCATCTGACGCTGCCGGCGCTGCTCCTTGACGAGGTGGACGCCGGCGAGCGCCGCGGACGTCTGCTCGCCGATGGAGCGCAGCAGGACACGTGTGCGCTCGTCGAGCGCGGCCTCGGAGCGGGTGTACAGGCGCAGCAGGCCCAGCGGCTGCCCACGAAAGGTCAGGCCGACGCTGATCATGCCAACGAGACCTTCGTCCTCGACCCATTCCGAGAGCGTGACACCATCGACGTCGGCGAGCCGCGGCGTGATCAGCGGCTCGTTGGACCGCAGCGCGCTGCGATCGATGATGCTCTCGGTGGAGAGAGTGTCGAAGCTCTCGACGAATCGCTCGCTCAGGCCGGCATGTGCCCGAAGGCGGAGTGCGTCTTCGGCATCGTCGGTCTGCACGTGCAGGAAGCCCGCGTCAGCCCCCGTGACCTCGATGGCGGTGCGCAGTGCGATGCCGACGATCTCGTCGAGTTCATGGGCCGCGACCAGGAGTGAGGACAGGCGCAGCAGCAGGCTCAGTTCGCTGGTGCGCCTGCGATTCTCAACATTCTCATCGCAGAACTCGCGAGCGGTTTGCGCGGCGCGATGGGTGACTTCGACCACCGCCTGTCGTGCATCCGGCGAGACATGGTCGGTGGGATGCACGACGAATGCGCCGGCCGCGTGCCCACCGACGCGCAGCGGCACCACGGTGCGTCCCTGTTCGTCATCGAAAGGATCGTCTGTGTCATGCTCCTGGAGCAGCGGCGCCAGCGGAGGCGCAGCGGCATCCGGCTCGACAATGTGCCACGGTGGCATGCCATCGGCGGGGACGATGCGTCTGCCATCCACCGTGTGCAGGGTGATGTCACAGCCGGAGAGCTCACCGAGCGCGTTGGTCAACGCCGCGAGCGAGCCATCGGTCAGAAAGTCGGTGATGGACCAGGTGCGCGTCGGCGGCGTCATTCATCCTCGTCCAGCCAGACGGCTCGCAGGGCGGCGTTGAGCGGATCGCGTCGGGCGTCGATGGCTGTGCCGATGCGCTCCAGGGCGTCGAACGCCTCTCGGACGGCGTCGTTGTCGTCCATCTGCCATCCCATGTAGGCCAGAAGCAGCGCGGCGTCGTAGCCGACGTTGGTATCGCGCTCCATACGCTGGCGGAGCTGCGCCAGGATGCGCTGCTGCCGCTGTTCGCTGGGCATCAACGAGGCGTCGAAGCGCACGGGGATGAACTCCGGGTAGCCGCGAAGCAGGTTGCGCAGGTTGACGGAAGCGGAGAGGAACATGCCCGCGCCGAGCTGTGCATGCACGCGACCGGCAGCGGCGAGGGCATCGCCGGGGCGGACGGTCAGCGCTGCGGTGAAACGTTCCTCGGCAACGAACCAGCGTTCTGTTCGAAGCAGTTCCGCGCCACGCTTCATGTGGTCGTTGTACAGCGAGTTGGACGTGATCGCGGGATCGAGCGTGCCGACCTCGGGAACGACGGCGTCGAGGAGCTCACGGGCCGCCTTTGCGGCTTCCTCCTCCGGCGTCATCGGTACGTCGTCGTCCTCCTCCTCCGACCCCTCCTCGGTGGATGTCCCGGCCTCATCGGGCTGCTGCTCAAGCATCTCGCGCAGCTCCTGGAGCAGGCGTTCAACCTCGGTCTCGGGGGAGACGAACTCCTCGCCTTCGCCCTCGCCATCCTCAACCTCGTCGGGCTCGATGCGCTGCAGCTGGTCGGGCGTGCGCGGCTCGACGCGTCGGGACTCGGCGATGGTCGTGATGATGCGCTGGTGCGTGGTGACCGTCTCGGAGACGCGTTCGGGGACGACGCGGTTGGGTGAGCCGGACTGGGCTTCGTCCTCCTCCTCGTCGGGAGAGCGCGGCGTGATGATGTCCTGATCGGTGCGCACGCCGAAGAACTCGCTGTCCTGCGGCAGGGGCTTGATGCCGAGCAGACTCGATGCGGTGACGACGCGGACCTCCTGCTCTTGCTGCGCTTGGTCGGCGAGCAGACGCGTGTCGTCCTCTGACACGGCGAGGCCGATCACGGATGGCGTGGTGGCATTGCGCAGCGTGAAGGTGCTCGGTGAGCGGATGGACCCGGCGATGGCGCCGAGAGGATCGAGGCGGATGTTGTCGCCCTCGCGCGGCTGGCCGTAGACGTTGCCGGCGGTGGCGCCGACGCCATCACGATTGATGATGACTCTGCCGCCGAGTCCGGCGTCGGTTTGCCCGGCGACGGACCAGCTGAGGTTGCTGCGCAGTGCGTCGATGCCGGTGAGGTTCTGTGTGGCGAGTCCGGCGGAGTAGGAGTCGCGATAGAAGTCGAAGTTGAGGTTGGTGCCGAGCGGGTCACGGAAGTCATCGGCGGCGCTGTAGCCGACGAAGCCGCGAAAGGCGGATCCGCCGCCGACGTTGCCGGTGACGATGGCGTTGCGGAACTCGACCTCGGCGCGGAAGTCGCGGAGGGAGCCGCCGGGGTTGACGCCGCCGGAGTTGGTGTTGAGGTTGCTGTCGAGGGCGCGTCCGTCCCCGAGGGCGTTCTGCGCGGCTGCGACGGGGGCGAGGGTCAGGGCGAGTCCGGCCGCCGCGATGATCTGTGTTGCCTGCTTCGGGCGCATGGCCACTCCTTTCACTCCACGCAGGATTCTACGCGTGAAGATCGGCTGATCGGCCGGAGCGGGTCAACGCCTGCTGCTGGGGAGGGGGATGGCGACGGTTATAGGGGCTTTTCGGCGTCCGGGACGCCAAAGGCCTTCTGTCCGGTCTTGAGCCCGGCCTCATCATGGGAGAAGAGGTAGTAAACGAAGCCGTCGCGACGCCAAACCACAATCGACCGCTTGCCGGTGACCTTGCAGTCGGCGAAGTAGCAGGCCGACTTGGAGAGGTCGAGCTCTGCGGTGTCCTGCTGGACAAAGAGACTCACGGGCTTGCGTGTGTCGTCCTCAGGGCGGAACAGGGCGTGCACCGAGGCGCCGTTGCCCGGCACGCCGCAGCCCTTCATGCCGACGAAGCGGTAGCCGCTGTCGCGCATCGCGCTGATCGAGAAGGCCAGCACGGGGGGCAGCCCGTCAAGCTTGTGCTCCGCGAGGTCAGCGATTTCCTGATCCTCGCGGGCAATGAACCGGGAATCCTCGTCATCGGCGGTGGAGCAGGCTCGCTGGTGCTGCTCGGTGACGAAGCTCGTGATCTGGGTGAACTGCTCGGTGGGGATGGCGTGTTCGGGACGCGTCTGCAGAGCCGCCACGACGATGAGCGACGCGCAGACCAGAAGGACCGCGGCGACCGCGGCGAAGCGCTGCACACCGGCCCAGAAGCTCGGGCTGGTCGTGTCCCCCAGCGGCGTGGCGACGGTTCCGGCGTCGTCCTCGACCATCGCGCGGCGAATGGCGTCGCGCAGGCCCTCGGGGGCGGCGACGTCCTGCATCGCGTTCTGAACGCGGCGTCGGAGCTCCCGCTCGAATTCGACTCGGGGTGCGTCCGACTGCTGATCGCGGCCATCCATCGACGCCTGGAGCTCGGGCGTGAGCTCGCCGTCGGCGGCCATGCGAAGAAGCTCGCCCTCGGAAGGGTTCACAGGCATGTCCGTACTGTTGGGGTTTCGTTCGGTCATGAGTTTCGGCCCACTTCGTCCGCAGCGTCAGACCAACCCAGTTCGGCCGTCATTTCTTCCAATGAGTCTGCCAAAGTCTTGCGAGCGCGATGAAGTCGGCTCATCACCGTTCCAATCGGCACACCTGTCACATCCGCGATCTCGCGGTACTTCATGCCCTCGACGCCCCAGAGCAGCAGGACTTCCCGGTGCTCCTCGGAGAGCTCGAAGATGGCCTTCTTGAGGCGGTCGTCCACGTGCTCCCAATCGAGCGAGCGGAGATCCCACGCCGGCGGGGCCTCGTGCGGGGCCGTTTCCCGCTCATCGGCCTCGTAGAACTCCTCGACGGCGGTGGGGCCCCGTGCCTCGCGTTTGACGCGGCTGTAGAAGGTGTTGTGCAGGATGGTGAAGAGCCATGAGCGGATGCCGCCGCCCCGTTCCTCGAACCGCTCGGCCGATCGCAGGGCCTTGAGGTAGGTCTCCTGGACGAGGTCCGAGGCCTCCTCGGGATGCTTGGCGAGCTGCAACGCCATGCGATACACGGCGTCGATGTGCTCGAGCGAGAGCTTTTCGAATGCTTCGCGTTCCAAGGCGGCCTCGGCAGCAGGGGAGACGTGGATCGGACGGACAGGACAAAGATGCTATCCGACGGGGGCTCAATCGGTTGCCTGATCATCTTCCCGATACCGGGCACGGGCTCGGCGCTTGGCGGCCAGCAGGTCCGCGGTGGACCCTTCGTTCTCAGGCTCGGATGCCTTGGTGTCCTTGGTAGGCCGCTGCCGGCCCGAGGAGCCGTCGCGGAGCTCCGAGAGCATCCGAGCTCGCAGTGCCTTCATCCGCTCGAGCCGGGCCGCCTCGTCGTCCTGCGTGGCGGGCTCGGCTGATCGAGCCGGGCGTGGTGGCGGGGGGGTGACCGGACCCGCGGGCTCGCGCGGCGTCGGGGCCGGGCCGCGCCGTCCCTCGCCGGACTTGCGGAGACGATCGGTCATGCGGGCCGCGGCGTCGGCCCGCCCCTTGACCAGATCGGCGGCGTGCTCGCTGAGCTCGGCTCGGAGATCGCGCGACAGCAGGCGATCCCACGCGACGCGTCGTGTTCCCACGTCCAGCAGGAAGATCACGAAGCACCAGGCGAGTAGGCTGCGCCACAGCGGAGCCGCGGCCCGGGTCACGGTGACCCCGTCCCGCGCGAAGAGCTCGTCGCTGGCGGTGCTGGCGAACGTCAGCACGCGTCCGCCCGTCGTCTCGGCGATCTCGCGCAGCAGCGTGGCGTTGGAGCGCAGGCTGCGGAACTCCGGACCCACGGCGCGGGACGCACCGCCGATGGCGGGCGCAAGCAGTTCTTCGCCCCGGCGGGGTGAGACCGTGACGACGTAGTTGCCACGAAGTGTTGCCGGTGCGCGGGCCTCGTAGGTGCCCGGTCCGACCTGCGCGAGGCGCACGCCGACTTCACCCTCGTCGGGTGTGAAGACGGAGCCCGGAACGGTGAGCAGGTCGATGGGGCGTCCCGCGGCGTCGAAGGCCTCCAGCCGCATCACCAGCTCGTCGCCGACGATCTCCGTGGTGAGTTCGTAGTCCCGGCCCATGGCAGGACGTGCGATGGTGCGCGCGATCTGCGTCCACATGCGGGCGTAGCCGGGCCAGTTGAGCCACTGGCGTGCCCAGGTGCTGGCATCGGAGGTGAAGGCGGCGACCTGCCCACGACCGACGAACCAGTGCGCAAGCAGCGGCTCGTCTTCGGTCGCACCGAGCGCGTAGGTGATCTTGGGGTCCTCGCGCGGCTGGGTGCGGACGTAGCCGCCCAGTGGCGGGTAGTCGCGTGGCATGTCGGCGGTCAGCGGCGAGCCGGAGGTCAGGACGATCGGACGGAAGAGTCCCTTGGCGATCAGTGGCTGGCGAACGACGCGGATCTCCTTGATGAAGATGCGCGGCAGGGTGTTGGGATCGAACACGTGATAGAACTGCCCGCCGCCACGCAAAGCGATGCCGGCGAGTGCCGTGCTGTCGGCATCGTCACCGACGGCGATGGTTGAGACGGTGATGCCTGCGGTCGATGCGGTATTGGCGATGGTGTAGCCCATCTCGGGATCGCCCTGCGATTGACCATCGGAGAGCACGATGACGTGCTTGACGTTGGCGTCCGCCTCGGCGAGCGCCGTCACGGCACGATCGAGCGCCGGATAGAGGTTGGTGCCGCCTCCGGGGGAGATCGCGCGGACGGTCGCCGCGGAGCGCTCGGGATCGCTGTTGCGCGCCAGTGGGACGACCTCGCGTGTCGCATTGTCGAAGGCAAGCACGAGGACGAGGTCGGTCTTGTCGAGCGTTTCGATGGCGAGTGCCGTTGCTTCGTTGGCGATCAGCTGCTGCGAGCGCGAGCCACCCAGGACGGCGCGCTGCATGGAGCCCGAGGAGTCGATGACGAAGGCGATGGCGGCCGATGGCGTGATGATCTGCTCGGGCAGGTCGAGTTCGACGGGCAGCACGTCCTCGAGATCGGTGCCGTTCCAGCCGCCGGCCCCGAAGGAATCGGGCCCGCCGATCATCACCAGTCCGCCACCGAGCGTCTCGACGTACTCGGCGAGCATGCGGTGCGTGGTGCGCGGCAGGGCTTCCTGCGGCACGTTGTCGAGCATGATCAGGTCGTACGCCTGGAGGCCGAGCAGGCTCGTCGGCAGCGCTTCGGGCGCGAGACTGCGCACGTCGATGCCGGCGGAGCGCAGCGTCTGAACGAGCGGCGCCGTCCTGCCCTGCCCGGTGCCGTCGATGATGGCGATGGCGCCATCGCCGGGCGT
>JBCBTA010000171.1:0-6944 GCA_039818905.1 Planctomycetota bacterium | reverse complement strand
GACGTGCATCGACGCGCTGGGTCTTCTTGATGTCAATCGCGCGGAAGCACGGCACCCGATACGTGGTCCCCCCGTACTCGATGCGCAGTGGCGTGGATGGGATCCCGACGGCAGATATCAGGTCACTCACGCGTGGACGACTGCGCGCCGGGGCACCGGCAACGAGTGCGGCCCCACCACTGTCCTGTGTCGCATCGCGGGCCTGGTCCTCGATGTCCGCGAGTTCCGGAATCAGTGCCTTGATAAACGCGGGCAGCTCCACGCTCTCCTCGGCGGGTGCATCGGGAGCGTCGGATGAGGAAGAATCGGAGGAATCGGCCAGGTCACTGCTGGAGTCCGTCGGTGTGCCGGGAAGCAGCCCGTTCAGCGCCAGGAAGGCCACGACGCGGGCATCACGTTCGTGCGAGACGCGTGTCGCCAGCGATGACGCTTCCAGCGCGGTTGTTCGCGCAACGACCGCGCCGTGCATCGCCAGCGCGAAGAGCGCTGCAACAACGACAAGCGTGAGCATCAGCGCAAAGGCTTGACGACCAGAACGCACCCGAACGCCTCTCCTTCCCGAACACCAAGCAGGCGCACCGCGGCCGGTGTGCCTTCGAAATCGACTTCGTACGCTCGCCAATCTTCCGGCTGGCGCAGCACAGCATCCGATTCACCGATCGGCCGACCGAACCGCTCCCAGACCAGTGCATCACAGGCATCGAGAAGGATGATGGAATCCTCGAACGCCCGACCGAGACGATCCTCCTCGCCGTCGGCTGGAAGATCGTCAAGCTGATTCAGACGCGTCTCCGCGTAGATCAGTTGATACTGCTGTGCGCCACCCTCGGTGAACGTGTCGGCCGGCTCGATTGCGTACGTCGCAATCACCAACGGCCAACCGGGAAAGAGGGTCGGAGATGCGGTGAGGAATCGCACGCTGTCGGCCGTCATGGTGACGCCGCCTTCAAGCGTCTCCACCGTGGAGGTTGATCGGCGCTCTGCCCACTGGGCCTGCATCATCGAAATGACGCGCTGCACGCGCAGCAGACGCTCGCTGGCAACCTCATCGTCGGCCCAGGTGCGCATCTGCGCCATTGCAGCTGCGGCCATCGTCGCGATCGATGCGAAGATGGCGATGGCGAGCAATAGCTCGAGCAGCGTCATGCCATGTGCGCGCCGCCCCGTCATTCATACCACTCCAGCGTCCGGGCCTGCTCGCCAAGCTGGACGTCGTACGTGTACAGACGGACGCGATCAGGAACCGGGTACGCAACCTGCCCTGCGATCGGGTTGACGATGGAGATCGCCTCGCGCGTGATGACGTACTCCTTCTCGAGGTAGAGACCGCGCCACCGCACGATACCGGTCTCGACATCGACCTCGGGATTGGCGAGCATGCCCGTGGTCAGCATGCGGAGTAGGGCATCGATGTCGCGGCTGGACTGCAACGTCCGCTCAACGCTCTGCGATGTCGCCAGCAGCTGGGTCCGCGCCTGGAGGCATGCGATGAATGCGCTGGAAAGGATCATCAGCGCCAAGATCGCTTCAAGAAGCGTGAAGCCACGATGGATGCGGATGTGCATCACTCTGGACCGGTCTGTGCCGCCATCGTGTGCATGACCGCTGCGGCGGCGTGAACCATCGGCCGAAGCGTCGGCACGAGCATGCCGACTGGGGTTCCTCGTTCGCGCTCCAACTGCTCGCGAAGCTCGGGGATGAGCTCCTCGATCTCTCGCGGCAGAGCAGGCGGCGCGCGGCGTTCGGGCGCGGCTGGCTCGATGAGCTCCTCGGACCAGAGGATCTCCGGCGGGTCCGCGGGACGAAAGTCCAGTGCACCGCGGGGAAGTCCTTCAGCACGCGTGTACAGCGAGGAGCGCAGCCCCTCCGTCGCCGTGAGGAACTCCTCCGTCTCGACGCTGATGAGGCGCGGCTCATTGATGATGCGTGGCGTCACCGCGAGGATGAGCTCGCGACGCTCCGTCACGTCCGTGATTGACTGAAATGCCAGACCCAGGACCGGGATGTTCCCAAGCACGGGGATCTTCGTCACGCTCTTGTCGATGGTGGTCTCGATGAAGCCGCCAAGAATGACCGTCATGCCGTGCGGCACGATGACCTTGGTCTGCAGCACGCGCGACGTGAACTCGGGACCAAGATCGCCCTGGGCAACCACGTCCCGGATCTCCTGGCGAATGTCCAGAAGGACCTGCCCGGACTCATTGATCTGCGGCGTCATGGTGAGGGAGATGCCGGTATCGCGGTAGTCGATGTTCCGGCGCAAGCCACCCGTCTCAGTGTCCTGATCGCCAGACACGAAGGGCACTTCGCCGCCAACCGAGAACTCGGCGTTGTCACCATCGCGTGCGGTCAGGCTCGGCTGGCTCAGCACGTTGACATCCGTCTCAGACTCCAGCGCCTGAATCACGGCAAATCCATCGGCACCGGTGAAGACAGCCGACCCACTCGCTCCTGTGACGAGACCTGGCGTGCCGGCGAGCTCGAGCATGCCAAGCCCATCGATCTGGAACGCGCTCAGGAAGTACTCGACACCGAACTCGAGACGGTTGGTCAGCAGCACTTCCGCGATGATCGAGTTGATGACCACCTGCTGGCGTGGTCGATCGACGAGTTGGAAGACACTCAGCAGTTCCGCGTACTCACTCGGCGTCGCTTCGATGAGGAAGAGCGCCTCGGCCTGATCGGGCGTGATGCGAACGCCGGGCGTGCCCGGCGGACTGTTGGCCTCGAGGATGCGACCCGCGAAGGCCCCCTTGGCGAGGTTGAGGAGCTTCGTCGTGTCCCAGTGCTGCAGGCGATACACGTACTTCCGCGGCTGCTCTTGCTCCGGCGCCACATCGATGAGCGAAATGAGGTCACGCACGATGCGATGGGCGGTCGGGTCGCGGCTCACGACCATCAGGTTGCTGGTCCCTGTCACCGGAATGAACTCGGCAATCGGATTGCTCGCACCGCTGCCCAGCCCCGCGGCGGAGCCGAGCGACGTCAGCAGCCGCACTGCTTCATCGGGCGTGCGTTCGGCAAGGCGGTAGGTCCAGATCTCGACACCATCGAAGATCGGAACATCCAGCGCCGCGAGTACGCGGGCCGTGCGATCCGCCTGGCGCTCGGTGTCCAAGATGATGAGCGTGCGGCCGATCGCCGCGACCCGCCCACCCTCGGACAGCAGGCCCAGCCCACCGGAGTTCTTGGCGCTTCCGAGAAGTTCGATGGCCTTTTGTGGCTCGAGGTAGCGCAACGGACGCACACGCATGACCGGCGACTGTCCCGGAAACGCTGCCCGTGCGCGAATGATCGGTGTGTCCGGATTGGCGTTCATCGCTTCAGACGCGCGCACATACACGACGCTGCCGCGCTGCTCGAAGATCCAGCCGTAGAGCATCGCGACACCGTCGAGCAGGTCCCGAATCTCCTTGCGGGTCATCTCCTGATTGATGCTGAGACTGAGCTCGGGCTTCTTTGCAGTCGCACCTGGATCGAGCACGAAGTCCTGCCCGAGGTAGCTGAACAGCACACGGAGGACTTCCTCAGGTGGTGCCGCATTCGTCGCCAGCTTGACCGGGATCATCTCCGCGGCTGCACCGTTGGCCATGGTCGGTTCGATGCCTTCGGGTGCCGAGTCGGCGACGAGCTGCTGCCTCGAGATGAGTGTGGGCAGCTCCGACTGCATGCGGGCCATGAGCGGCAGTGCCTGGGAGATCGGCCTGGAACTCGCGTCGTAGGGCGAACGCTCCTGCAGGCCGCGCGGAACATCGGGCGGCGGCATCATGGCCTGGTCCTGCTGCGGGCTCGCGCACGACGCCATCGCGACGGC
Source organism: Planctomycetota bacterium (assembly GCA_039818905.1). Lineage (GTDB taxonomy): Bacteria > Planctomycetota > Phycisphaerae > Phycisphaerales > UBA1924 > JBCBTA01. The sequence continues at coordinate 3,130 of JBCBTA010000171.1, read as the reverse complement.
AAGGGCACAGCACGCACAGACAGAGCGCATCGATGTGAGAAGGCTGAGCTTCATGACGCGATTCCCTCCATGGTGGCGTCGCCCGGGGCCATGTCAGGCCCCTCCAGCGTCGGTGATCGCAAGCATCCCGACGACAAGACTATAAACGACCCACCCGACGGCACCAGCCAGAATCAGGATCACTGCGGGTTCCATGAGTGTGAGCAGGCGCTGTGTGAGCACCTCCTGGCTCTCGACGCAGAGCTTCGTGGCTCGTCGCAACGCGCCGACGAGGTCACCACCCTTCATGCCGCTGCGCACCACCGCGCTGGCGACCGGCGGCAGCACCTCCGCCCGGGCGAACGCCTCGCCAAGTTCGGCGCCCTCACGCACCTGGGCACGCGCTTCGGCCAGGCGCGATCCGATGGCGGGCGAGGACACCACCTCATGGGCCTGTGTCAGCGCCGCCAGGACATCTCCCCCACCGGACAGGATGCTCGCGATGACATCGGTGATGACCGCGGCATGCATGTTCCAGACCAGCGACCGCAGCACCGGGATACGCAGGGCCAGGCGGGACAGCGCGGAGCGGATGCGCGGCGTGAGGATGGCACCACGTGCCGCGATCCCGATGACACCTGCCACGAACAGGACCGGAACGCCCCATGCGAGGAACCCGGCGAGCGTCAGCGTGAACTGCGTCGGCCAGGGCAGCACGCCACCGAGCGATGTGAGCGTCTCGGCGAACCTCGGGATGACCCGAACCGCGAGGAACCAGACCACGACGATCGCGGCTCCAAGGAGGATCATCGGATACAGCAGACGACCGATGACCGTGCGCCTGATCCGGGCCCTCGTTGAGAGTGACTCGTCGATCAACTTGACGACGTGATCCAGGCGACCCGACTCGAGTCCGGATCGAAGCAGCGCCACATGCTGTGCGCTCGCGAGACCATGCTGGGCCTCGACCGCCTCGTCGAGCGAGGCGCCGGAGCGAAGTGACTTGCGGATCTCAGCACACGCTCGCCCGATGCGCGCATGCGGCGCAAGTTCCTCCAGCGTGCTGACCGCCGACTCGATGGGGACCTGATTCTCCAGCAGCAGCGCGAGCGTCTGGAAGAACCAGACGCCATCCGCCTTGCGCAGCCGATCCGGATGCATCTGTGCTCGCAGCGCATCCACGAGGCGCTCCGGGCGGACGTCCACCGCGATCAGTCCTTCGCTCCGCAGCGCGTCACGCAGTGCCGACTCATCGAGCGCCTCGCGCCGTCCGGCGACAAGCCCCGCACCCGACCGTTCGATCGGAATCGCACTGTACGCGAAGCGCGTCATGCCTCTTCACCCGATCCGCCAAGGACGCGGGCGACTTCAGCCTCGTCGGTCATGCCATCATCGATAAGGCGCTGCGCGTTGACGCGCATCGGCCGGAAGCCTGCGCTGGACAGCGCCTGCCGGATGGCATGTTCCTCTGCGCCCTGCAGGATTCGCTGCTTGACCTCAGGCAGCAGTGCGCTGAATTCCATGACGGCCTGACGGCCCCGATAGCCGAGTCCGTTGCACGTGCGGCACGTTTCGCGAGCGGGCATCTGGTTTCGGCACTCCGGGCACAGCCTGCGCAGCAGCCGCTGCGCGGAGACGCCCTCGACTACGGCATTCACCAGATAAGGCTCGACGCCCATATCGATCAGACGGACAAACGAGGACGGCACATCGTTGGTATGCAGAGTGCTGAGCACCATGTGACCGGTGAGCGCCGACTGGAACGCCATCTCGGCGGTCTCGTGGTCGCGGATCTCGCCGATGAGGATGACATCAGGATCATGCCGCAGTATGTGGCGCAGCGTGTTGCCGAACGTCAGATCGATCGCGGGGTTGACGGGGATCTGGTTGACGCCGTCCATCGCGTACTCAACGGGATCCTCCACGGTGACAACCTTGCGCTCGGTTGATGCAAGCTCACCGAGAATGGCGTACAGGGTGGTGGTTTTGCCCGAACCGGTGGGGCCGGTGATGAGCAGGATGCCGTGGCTCTTGCGCGAGATCTGCCGCAGCGATGTGAGATGCGCCGGCTCGAACCCGAGATCCTCCACGCGGATGTCTGCGAGGCGCTGGCGATCCTGCAGTCGAATCGCGGCGTCCTGTCCGTACATCGTGGGGATGATGCTGATACGCATGTCCACTTGCCGGCCGCGCATGCGCATGCGGATGCGTCCGTCCTGGGCCCGCCGCCGCTCGGCAATGTCGAGGCTGGACATGATCTTGATGCGACAGAGCAGCGGTTCGTACAGCTGCAGCGGCGGCGGCGCCTGATCGACGAGCACGCCGTCCACGCGGTAGCGCATCGCGCAGCGACGGTCGAAACGCTCGATGTGGATGTCGCTTGCACCCATCTCCATGGCGCGTTCGACGGCCTGATTGAAGAACCGCACGACCGGCGCTTCGCTCGCCAGTTCGCGCAGGGCCGACAGCTCGCCGCTGATATCAATGGCGCCGGACTCCTGCCCAGCGCCGGCGTCCTCTTCGGCAGCGAAGGTCTCCAGAAACTGCGTGATGCGCTTCTGGGTACCGATCAGCACCGATGCGATGCGATCACCAAGCTGCAGGTTGACGGCACTCCAGACGTGGTAGTCCGACGGATCGGCGACCACGATGCGCACTGCGCCATCGACGTCATCCAGGACGAGCACGGCGTTGCTCTGCATGAATTCCAGCGGCACGGCATCGCTGAGCGGGGCATCCTCCTGCTCGTGATCCCACAAGGCGCGTTGCGTGGCCCCCGCGAGCGCCTCGGCCAGAGCCTCTTCGCCGACGTACCCGAGATCGAGCAGGGCGCGAAGCTCGCTGGATCCGTTCTGACGAGCGACTTCCTGTGCAAGGCGCCAGTCCGTTGCGTCCACATCACCACGCCCGACCAGCAGCTGGCCGAAGGCGGCGCTGTCATACGCCGGGCGAACGGGTGCTGCCGGAGTCTCGCGTGTCATTGGCGGTTGTCGAGGTCGGCGTTCTCGCCCTCACCACCCGGCGTGCCGTCGGCCCCGAAGGACTTCAGGACGAAGCCGAAGTCGGGATCAAGCTCATACACCAGTTCGCGATCCCAGCCAACTGGAACGGACCGTACTTCAGCAAGCGCGTCCTGCCGCGAGATGGCTGG
>JBCBTA010000170.1:0-6987 GCA_039818905.1 Planctomycetota bacterium | reverse complement strand
CTGGGCGAGATCGTGAGCGAGTTGTATCTCGCCCAGCTTGGTGAGCATGATCGAGTCGCGATGCTCGTAGTAGCGGTTGATGATGCCCCGCTGGTGCTTCGAGTACTCCTGGCCCTTCGCCACGTGCCTACTCCTCATTCTGTGCGAACGGATCATGCTTCGGCGTTGGGTCGCCATGCTCGACGAGCTTCCGCGCAACAGCGCGATAGTCCTGCCGGGCCGCCTCTCGATCGCCATCGTTTGCAGCGATCGCCACGCGCATGCGCTGCCCTGCGGTCGTTGCAGTGTTGGTCCCGATCATCTCGACGATCAAACAAAAGAGCATGTGCCGACGCGACGCCGCCTTCGACGAATCAGGACGCACGCCCACCGTGTCGATCAGCACGACGCGCCCATCGGACGCGACGATGAGATTCGACGCCTTGTGATCACGATTGATCAGTCCGGCCTCGGCGATCGCGCGCACCTGTGCGCCGAGCATATCGGCGAGCGCCATCGTCGCGCCCCCGTCGGCCACGTGATGCAGCAGCGAGCGTCCCTCGACACGCTCCATCACCAGGACCTCGGTGCGTGGCTGCACACCACCGCGAACGAGCGCGAGCATCTGTGTCGTCGGAACACCTGCGCGTTCCAGATGCTCCGTGCCGCGCCATTGGCGCAGCAGTCTGGTTCGCCCTGCCATGACCGAGGCGTGGTCCTTCAACCGCCCGAGGGCATGGCACTTCACCACGACATCGCGCTCGTCGATCGTCCCCGCGAAGACCGTGCCCCGCTCCTCACGCTTCAGCACCCGCGCACGCTCGGCCCATCCGGGTGCGCACACGCCTTCGGCGATCCGGGCTGCGTCGGCACAGCCCGTCCGAATGATGCGCATCCTCCCTGCGGGTGGCAGAACCATGGCATCACCATACCGCCGCCCGACGCTTTGACGCACACGCGCTCCGCCGCGACGATGCCGATGGCATGCCCGAAGATGCGCACAACCTGCTGCCACTCTCCGTGTCGATCGTCTGCATGAACAACGAGGCGACCATCGGCCGCACCGTTGACTCCGTGCGCGCCTTCGCCGCTGAGATCATCGCAGTGGACTCCGGCTCCACCGACGGCACCGTCGGCATCCTCGAGCAGGCTGGCGTCCGCGTCGTCCACCAGGAATGGCTCGGGCACGTCAAGCAGAAGCAGCACGCGCTGGAACTGTGCACGCAGCCCTGGATCCTGCACCTCGACAGCGATGAGTCCGTCGAGCCCGAGTTGGCTTCGTCAATCAAAGCTGCGCTCGCCGCCGACGACCCTGCGATCCACGCCTACAGCCTCAACCGACGCGTCTGGTGGGCCGGGCGCATGCTCAATCACGCGTGGCAGCCGGAATGGCGCACCCGCCTCGTCCGCCGCGGCAGCGCTCGCTGGGGCGGCTACGACCCGCACGACAAACTCGACACCATCGATGCCAACGCGCGCACCGAACGACTCACCGGGATTCTGCGGCATGACTCGATCCCGTCCATCGCGGAGTTCCTCGCGCGCCAGGCCTCGCATGCGCGCATCGCCGCCGCCAGCTACGAGGCCATGGGACGACGTGGCAGCGTCGTCTCACTCATCACGTCACCCGTTGGCGCATGGCTCAAGCAGGTCGTGCTGCGCTCCGCGTGGCGCGACGGCTGGCGCGGCTGGGTCGCGGCATCTGCAACAGCAGCGGCTGCGATGATGAAACACGCCGCCCTGCTCGAGCGCACCCGCGGGAAGGACACCGCGTGAACCCGACACTCCAGTGGACCATCGCGATCGGTGCGTCCTACCTGATCGGCGCAATCCCCTTTGGCCTGCTCGTCGGACTGGCGCGCGGCATTGATGTGCGCACGGTGGGATCCGGCAACATCGGGGCCACGAATGTCATGCGGGCGCTCGGACATCCATGGGGTGACATCTGCTTTGCACTGGACGTCTTCAAGGGATTGCTTCCCGTCGTCGGCTTCGGCTGGTGGCTGGGTGTGCTGGGCAGGCCCGACCCCAGCGTGGCGCAAGCGTGGCTCTGGCTCGCGGTCGCGGCATCCTGCATCCTCGGGCACATCTTCCCCGTCTACCTGCGCTTCAAGGGAGGCAAGGGTGTTGCCACGGGGTTCGGCGCCCTGCTGGGCGTGTGGCCGCACGCGTCCATCGCGGCGCTGCTTGCGCTGGTCGTGTGGATCGCAACGCTCAAGACCACGCGCTACGTCAGTCTGGCCTCCTGCGCCGCGGCGATCAGCCTGCCGTTGGTCATTGTGGTCGGGCGGCTGCTCGGCTGGCCCGCGTCCGACGCCAGCCCACTCGAGCGCGTGCTCGCGGGATGGCCCTTCCTGTTGCTGACAGGCATGCTCGCGGTGCTGGTGGTGGCCCGCCACACAGGGAACCTCAGGCGAATCCGAGCCGGCACCGAGCATCGCGTCGGTGAACCAAAGCAGGACCGAGAAGACGCAGGCACGCCCGAGAAGGCCTGAAACGGTGCGATCCACACCCCGGTTCTCGCGGGGACGCGCGGGTTTCGCGCGATCGGGCTCATTCCCCCGCCCCCGCTTGCCGATGCCCTCCGCCGAATGGTCCGGTTCTCCGGATTGGAGGGTTCCCCATGCGCCTGACTCACGACACGCCCACCATCGGCGCGGCACGCCAGTTCCAGAGTGATCGCGAGGTCCTGCCCTTCCCCGCCGGCGGCGTCTTCGGCCCCACCGAGGACACCACCACCGCGTCCAACGATGATCTCACGGCCTCCATCGAGTCCACCATCGAGCAGATGCAGCAGAGCCTCGACGAGCTCGACAACGCGCTCGGCGAAGAACTCGACCGCGAACTGCAGGACGTGCTCGGCAGCATCAACACCGAGCGGAGCCAGAGCGACTGGCCACCCGCCGCCGCCTGAGCAGCACCGGGCGTCGCCGACGCCTAGAACGCCGACCCAAGCCCCATTGCGCGACGCCACGTGCTCACCTGCCCCAGGTGCATCATCGCGTGCGCGCCGAACAGGAACGTCACGGCAGCACCGATCGTCGGGAAGCGTTCGACGAGCCGTTCGTCCGGCGTCGGCTTCAGCAGCACGCTGTCGTCCATGCCGTGCAGCACCGACAGGGCGGCCTCATGCCGCTCGCGGAAGCGCTGCATGATCTCGTCCTTGCTCGGGTAGAGCGTGCCATCGACGTCGTCCTGACACTCCTGCCCTGCCGCGAACAGATCGTCGAAGCGAGCATCGGGCTGGGCGTCCGCCTCGCGCCCCAGCAGCTTCAGCACGCGGTCTGGATAGATCGCCAGGTGGCCGAAGCAGAAGGCCGGCGAGTTGGTGAGCATCCCCTCGGGCACGCGGGCGAAGGTCTCGCTGGAGATGTCCGACGCGAGCACGTCGCCATACTGCAGCGTGATCCGTGCACCGGGCGTGATCACATCATGAATGAAGCTGGGCATCGTCAGGACCTCCCTGGAGGGGTGTAGGCGGATTCCGGACCATCTCCCGGACTGTACGGGCAAAGCAGACTCAACTGTCCGGCTATTCCACCCGTACCATCCAGCATGGAGTCTCTTGGACGCATCGCGAGTCGAGCCCGCCGCCGGCTGCTGGCCCGAACCTTCATCACAAGCCTCGGACCGGCCCTGTCGCTGCTGTGCGCCCTCGCCCTGCTCGGCGTCATCGCCGACCGGCTGATCGGGCCCGGCGTGGCTCCGTGGATGATCGTTGTCCCCGCGATCGTCCTCTCGCTGGCGTTTGCCGCTGTGATGACCTGGCGACGGACACCCTCGCTCGTCGCCGCCGCCGCGGAGGTGGACCGCGCCCTGTCGCTGAAGGACCGACTCGGTTCCTCGCTCGCGTTCGCGCAGCGGGCCGACGACCCCTTCGCGGCAGTCACCGTCGAAGACGCGACGCGCGAGTTGTCCAAGGTACCCGTGGCGCGGGCCGTGCCGCTGCGCCTCGGCGGCTGGTGGTGGACCTGGCCCACGTGTGCCAGCGCGGCGATCGCCGTTGGTCTGTTCGTTCCGCCGATGCAGCTGCTCACCGACACCGCGCGGGCGGAGCTGGTCGCGTTCGAAGAGGCGCAGCGGGCCGAGGCCGTCGAGGCCATCGATCGCGCCGCCGAGAAGACCGAGCAGCTGCTGGAGACACCGAACGAGCTCGGCGTCTCGGATGAGACCCGTGCTGAGCAGCTGCGCCGCCTGGATGAAATCCGCGAGCAGTTGACCGGCGGCGCCGAGCCCGACGAGGCGCGTGCGGAGGCCGCGAGCGTGCTCGATTCTTTCGCCGAGGAGCTCGACCGTGAAGCCGAGGAGCTCGCGCAGCAGGACGAGGCGCTGCGCGAACTGCTCGCCGGTCTCGAACCACCCGAAGGCGCAGAGTCCGATGCCATCGACGCGCTGACCGAAGCCCTGCGCGACAGCGACACCGATGCTGCCCGCGACGCCCTGCAGGATCTCTCGGAGTCGCTGGAGGACGCGACGCCCGAACAGCGCGAACAGGCCGCCGAACGCCTCGCGGAACTCGCCGAGCAGGTGCAGTCGCTCGCGGACCAGGCGGAGCAGGACGGGCAGGAGCGTGCCGCTGAGCGGCAGCAATCGCTGCGCAATCAGGGGCTGTCCGAGCAATCCGCATCCGAACTCACGCAGGAAGACGACCGCGAGGCCATCGAGCAGTCGCTGGAGGAGCAGGGCTTCGACGAGGAGACCGCGCGCCGTCTTGCGGAGAAGCTCGCCGAGGAGAACCGTGAGGACCGCGCCGCCCAGGACGCCGCGGAGCAGGCGCAGCGCACCGCCGATGCGCTGGAGCAGGCAGCTGACGACGCCCAGCGCGAACCCAGCCCACCGTCGCAGCAGCAGGACGAACAGCAGGAGCCCCGCGAGTCGGACCAGCAGCAGCAGCGCGATCGAGATGCACAGGAGCAGCGGCCGAGTTCGCAGCAGGAGCAGGGCGAGCGCCCGGACCTCAACCCCGATGCCGGCAGTCAGGAAAGTGACCAGCAGCAGCCTCAGCAGCAGACCGATCAGTCACAGTCCTCGGAGCAGAACACCGAGTCGCAGCAGAGCGAGCAGCGCCCCGCGAACACCGAAGAGGGGTCGCGCCAGGGCCAGGAGCAGGAGCAGCGCGACGGTGGCCAAGAGCAGCAGCAGGATGGCGCCGAGTCGCGCCAAGGCGACACGCAGCAGCAGGGCGAGCAGCAGAGCCAGCGGCAGGGGCAGGAAGAGGGCGAGCAGCAGGGTGACCAGTCCCAGCCCGGCGACAGCCAGACCCCCGGCGAGGAGGAGCAGCAGTCCCCCACCGGCTCCGGCGAGGCCCCGCCCGACGGCGAGACCACCAGTGCGCCCGGCGAGGGTGGGCGCAATCCCACCGCGGAGGAGTCGCAGTCGCAGCAGACCGGGTCAACGTCCGAGTCGCGCCGGTCCGACCAACCCGAGGATGGTGGCCAGCCTGGCGGCTCCGGCGCAGGCGAAGGCCAGCGCATGCAGGACCTCCTCGAGCAGCTTGATCGCATGGACGAACGCCGCGACCAGGCCCGCGAGATGGGCGAGCGCAGCCGCGATGCCGAGGAGGCTGCACGCGAGCTGATCCGCGACATGAGCCCCGAGCAGCGAGAGCAGTTGGAGCGCTGGGCCGCCGAACAGCAGCGCGAGAACGCCGCACCGCCGCGATCATCGCGCCGACCCTTCACCACGGACGAGCTGGATCTTCGCGATCCGGCTCAGACCGATGGCCAGGTCACCGGCGAAATCGATGCGCGCGACGAACGTCCTTTGCGGGATCCGGTCACCATCGGCCCGCGCGAGCTTGAGCAGGAACTGCAAGGCGCCCAGCGCACCGCCGAGCGAGCCATGGAGGAGCGGCTGGTGCCCAAGCGGTACCGCAACGTCGATCGCTACTTCCGCAAGGCGCTCGAGCGCCTCGAGAATGCCGAGCCGGCTTCACCGGCACCACCCGCGCCCGACGCGCCGGACGTCGAAAAGGAGCAGTAGACGCCGTGCGGCGGCGCCTCCGTAGACTCTGCCTGTGGGTCTCACCTTCGAACAGCCCGCATACCTCCTGCTGATCCTGCTGGCGATCCCCGCGGCGTGGATCGGCCTGCGCTGGTTCAACACCATGAGCCGTCCCCGCGCCTGGTCCGCCCTGGTCATGCGCACACTTCTGATCGCGCTGATCGCAGGCATCCTCGCCGGCGCATCGACCGTGCAGCGCAACGAGCGACTCGCCGTCATCGCGGTGGTGGACATCTCCGAATCCGTCCGCGCCTTTGCCGACGAGTTCGGTGACTTCGGGACCGACCTCGCCGGCAACGACGTCAACTGGTCCGGCGCCGTCCGCCAGTGGCTCGAGGACAGTGCCACGAACCGCAAGCAGGACGACCTGCTGGGCATCGTCGTCTTCGATGGATCCGCACTCGCGATCGCCACGCCAACCCGCGGCAGCCTCGAAGGTCTCACCTTCGACTATCGCATCAGCCAGGGCAGTGACATCGCCGGCGCGATCCGTTTCGCCGAGTCGCTCTTCCCACCGGACGCCAACCGCAGGCTGGTGCTGATCAGTGACGGCAACGAGACCACCGGCGACGCCGTCGGCGTGGCGCAGGAGCTCGCCGCCGGCGCCGAGATCGGGGCCACCACGCCCATCGACGTTCTTCCCATCACCTACGCCGTGCAGCGCGAGGTTATGGTCGAGCGCGTCGATGCTCCGCCGCAGGCCGCCCGTGATGCGACTGTCACCGTCCGCGTCGTGCTCCGGGCCGCCGAGGCCACCACCGGCACGCTCGACCTGCTCTATGAAGGCGATCCCGTTGACATCAACGGGCGCGCACCGGGTGTCGGTCGCACCGTCTCCCTCCGGGCGGGCCGCAACATCATCACGCTCGATGTGCCGCTGCGCGACACGACCGTGCATCGCTTTGAACCCGTCTTCACGCCCGACGACGCCGCTTTCGATCGGCTCACCACCAACAACCGCGCCGAGACATTCACCATCACGCCCGGCGATGGCGCCATCGCCAT
>JBCBTA010000169.1:0-6996 GCA_039818905.1 Planctomycetota bacterium | reverse complement strand
GACTTGCCCGAACCGGTCGGCCCCGTCACCAGCACCATGCCGTTGGAGACGGAGATCACCTCGCGCCATCTGGACACCATCTCCGGACGCATACCCATCTTCTCGATCGGCAGCATCGCATTGCGGTTATCGATGATCCGAATGACGACCTTCTCGCCGAACTTGCCCGGCATCGTCGAGATACGCAGATCCACCGGCCGTCCATCGATCGCCACATGGATGTCGCCATCCTGCGGCACGCGGCGCTCGGAGATGTCCATCCCGGCCATGATCTTGATGCGCGACACGACCGCGGGATGCATCTGGTGTGGCGGCATCAACTTCACCAGCAGGCGACCATCCACCCGATAGCGCACGCGACAGCGGACATCATCACGCTCGATATGGATGTCGGACGCCCGCTCGTGAATCGCCTGGTAGATGATGTAGTTGACCAGTTTGACGACGGGCGACTGGCCCGACATCTCCTCAACATCGCCGAGGTCCAGCGCCTGCTGCTCGACGACGCTGAACTCCTGCAGATCGACGTCGTCGTAGATCTCGTCGATCACGAAGACGTTGGCCGTCGGGAGGTAGGCCTGCAGCGTCGCGCGGATGTCCTGCGCGGTCGCCGCGACGATCTGCACGCGCTTGCCGCTGAGACGCTCAATCTCCTCGACGAGGTACAGGTTGGCCGGCTCGCTGACAGCGACCGTCAGCGTCTCGTCCACGCAGAAGAGCGGGAGGACTGTCTGGCCATCAATGAAGTCGCGCGGCAGTGCGTCGATCGCACGGGGATCGGCGATCCGCGGCGTGATGCGGGCGTACGGGACCGCGTAGCTCTCGGCGAGGCACTCCATCACGGTGTGCTCGCTGACGAAGCCCAGCGAGACCAGGATCTCACCCAGCAGCTTCTTGTGGCCGCGCTCGCGCTGCTCCTCCAGCGCCTGCTCCAGCTGCTCCTTGGTCAGCAGGCCGCGCTCGAAAAGCAGGTCACCCAGCTGCAGCCGCGTGGCCGGACGATCGATCGTGTCGTGACCGTTCATCGCAGGCTCCTCACGGCATGCTCGAGCGTCTCGTGCGACTCCATCGCAGGCTCGAGCCTGGTCAGGCGCAGGATCGTCCGCACCGTCTCGTCGGTGCCGACCAGCCTGAGCTGACCTCCCTGGGAACCAAGCTGCTCCTGCAGCCGCAGCCATGACTCGAGCCCCTTGGAGTCGATGAACTCCAGGTGTTCGCAGTCGATGACGATGTGCTTTGCCGAGGCACTGAGCCGCTCGGTCGCGACGCGACGGAACTGATCGACGTCGTCCGTGGTGAACTCACCTGACAGCGTCAGGACCGAGATGTGCTCGTAATCCTGGTAGCTCACCTTCATCAGGCAGCCCCCCGCATCTCGCTGCCGTCGCGCCCGGCGAGATGCCGCGCGACGTCGCGGTCGTACTCCGTGAAGTCAAGCTTGACGAAGAGCTCAGCAAGCTCGGGATCGAACTGCTTGCCGGCGCACTTGCGGATCTCCGTCAGCACCTGTTCGCGTGACATCGCCGAGCGGTAGGTTCGGTTGGAGCTCATGGCGTCGAACGAATCGGCCAGCGCGATGAGCTTGGCGACCAGCGGGATGGCATCGCCATCGATGCCGTGCGGATAGCCGCGTCCATCGATGCGCTCGTGGTGGTACAGCACGCCCGGAAGGACGTCCGCGAGTTGCGGAATGTCGTGGAGGATGTGGTAGCCGATCTCCGGGTGACGCTTGATCTGCTCGAACTCGTCGTCCGTCAGTCGGCCCGGCTTGCGCAGCACATCCTCGGGGACACCGATCTTCCCGATGTCGTGCACCAGCCCCGCCACGCGGACGCGCTCGACCTGCGCCTCCGGCAGGCCGTAGGCCCGGGCGAGGTCCGCCGCCAGGTTGGCGACGCGCTCGGAGTGACCGCAGGTGTACGGATCCTTGGCATCGATCGTCGCCGTAAGGGCACGCAGCGTCCCGAGGAACATCGCGTGCTGATCCTCGTACAGCCCGGAGTTCTCCAGCAGAATCGAGACGTAGCCCGCCGTCGCCTCCACCATCTTCAGCTCGATATTGGTGATCTCGGCGTCGTCGGACTTGTCGCCACACATGAAGGCACCGATGACCGCGCCGTCGCGGGCGATCGGGAACGCCAGCACCTGCGCGCCGCTCGATCCGAATGGAGCGGCAGCATCGGGATCCAGCACCACGCTGCGTCCCGGCTGCATCTCCTTCATCAAGCCGGTCACCAGCTGCTCGAACCGGCCCTTGGAACACGGCAGATCCCCTGCCGTGAACGTCTTGGCCGACAGCGAGCGAGCCAGCTGCTGATCGTCGATGAAACGAACGGCAATCCATCGGAAGGGCAGCACCGTGTGCAGTTCAAAGCAGGCCTGTCGGACGAACCGCTGCGGCTGCGCGAGCTCATTCATGAACTCGCGTAGTCGGTACAGCAGGCTCATCTCCTCGTACGACTCCGCCAGCTGACGGCTGAGCGTCTCGATGTGCGTCTCGTGTGTCGCCATCGCCGCGAGGTCGTGGTTCATCCAGCCGAGGACATTGAGCACGCGGTCGCGTGCGGGTTCGTCGCGGCGGAGGATCGGCTCCATTGCCCTGGCCGTCGCCTCGGCATCGAGCGATCCAGCCTGGCACCCCTGCAGGAACTGCTCGCTGTCCAGCACGGCGCGGGTCAGGATCATCGCAACACCGAGTGACACACGACGCCGGCGCTGCCGCTCCTCGAGGGGCATGAGATGACAGCCCGGGAACAGTTCCATCGGATCCGGCGCGTCGGACGACTCCATCCATCGGGCGGCGGCCGAGCCCATCAGCCGTTCCATGAATGGCGTGCGCAGCCACGTTCCGAAGATGCCGCCCTCATCGGGCCGGCCCAGCAGTTCGCCCGTCGCGCTGAACCTCCACATGGGCAAACCCAGAGCGTGGCAGCGATCGCGCAGCGCCGTCTGGGCGCGGGATGGCGTTTCGCGTTGTCCGGCCATCCTGTTCACGCTGCCTCCGCGACCTCCTCGGTCTCCACACCCAGCAGCGCATCGGCCGCCTCCAGCACCTGGCGCGGGCTGAAGGGCTTGCTCATCACCGACTTGATGTTCGTCTTGGCCAGTTCGTCCTGCGGCAGGGCATAGCCGCGGGCTGTCAGCATGATCGCCGGAATCTCCGACGTCTTGGCGTTCTCGCGAAGCTGCACGCACAGCTCGACGCCGCTGAGATACGGCATCTGCAGGTCGGTGATGATCAGATCCGGCGGATCCTGCAGCGCCAACTCAAGGGCTTCCTCGCCGTCGTGCGCCGTCATCACCTCATACCCGGCATTCGTCAGCTTCAGGGAGACGACGTGCACGATGTGCGCCTCGTCATCCACCACCAGAATCTTCTTTTCTCTGTCACTCATGTCTCTTCTCTCCTCAACTCGATCCGGGCGCCTCATAGGGAATGGTGAACCAGAAGCGGCTGCCCATGCCCATCTCGCTCGAGACGTGAATCGTCCCCTTGTGCACCGTCTCCACGATGTGCTTGACCAGGTTCAGGCCAAGGCCCGTGCCCTTTGCGACACGCTTGTAGTTCTCGATCCGGAAGAATTTGTCGAAGATGCGTGACAGCGCATCGGGCGGAATGCCCAGCCCCGTGTCCGCGACCGTCACCATCACCGACCGCGTTGTGTCGTCGTTCTCGACGGACACCGTGACGCGCCCACCCTCCGGTGTGTACTTGATGCCATTGCTCACCAGATTCATCACTACCTGGTGGATCATGTCGCGGTCCGCCTGGGCGGTGTACACCAGCGGGCCGGACTTCACCGACAGCATGATGTCCTTCGCCTTGGCCTGCGGCTGCACGGCCTCCACGACATCGCGACACACCGCGACGAAGTCCACCTCGGTGTGTTCGACCGAGTGAATCCCCGCCTCGATGCGGCTGATGTTCAGCATGTTGTCGATCATGCGGCTGACGCGATCCGCCTCCGCCTTGATGATCTGATAGAACTCCTGCCGGCTCGCCTCATCCTGCGCCTCGGCGTCCAGCAGCATCTCGACGTATGCATTGATCGAGCTCAACGGCGTACGCAGTTCGTGCGATGCCTGTGACACGAAGTCCGACTTCATCTGGCTGATTTCACGCTCGCGCGTGATGTCGCGCAGAATCGTCACCACGCCGCCGACGCCGTCGTTGCCATCGGGCAGACAGGTCAGCGTGACGTCGAACGCCGCCGCCGATTCGCCGGATGACGAGGTCGCTCCGGACGAGGGCATCGTGTGCTCGACGTGCTTCTGCTTGCTCGCCACACCCGCCGAACGCACCTCCTGAATCATCTCCCGGAGCCGCTTGTCATCGATCAGCTCATCGATGGGCTGGTGCTGTGCACCACGGGCATCGAATCCGAGCAGTGCGCCGGCTCGATCGTTGGCGGTGGTCAGTTCGTTGAAGCCGTCGGTCACGATGACGGCGTCACGCAAGCTGTTGAGAATGGCTTCGGCGTGGTCACGCTCCGCCTCGCTCAGACGATGACGAATCTCCACCTCGCGCAGCCGCGTGTTCAGTGTTCCCAGTCGATCGGCCCAGTCATGGGCGGCATCGTCGTAGGCCTCGGCCACGGGACCCAGCCAGCCCGGGGCACGCAGCCCTGACTCAGGGGCTTCGTTGTGGCCGCAGGCCTGCATGCGCTCGCCGAGACGGCGTACCTGTGCCACGCCGACACCAACGAGCAGGGCCAGGCACACGGCCGAGGGCAGTCCCACCGCGACGCCATGGGCCACCATGCGCGTCGAGGACGGCAGTCCTTCGAGCGTCGGCTCCAGCAGCGTGACGGCACCGGTCGCCGCCAGCGCGATGCACAGCACCGCTGCTGCCAAGAACAAGGCCAGCCCCACACGACTCACGCTCTGGACCCCTCTCGATAGAACTCACTCGTCGTCGATGGGGACCGACGCAACCGGTGCGCCGAGTCCCATTTCCTCCATCAGACGACCGGTGTTCTCATCGGTTGGATTGCGGCGAAGGGCAAGCGCCAGGGCGCGCCGAGCCTCATCCTCGCGCCCCATCTCCTGGTACAGAACCGCGCGAAGCAGCGCAACTTCACTTCCGCCGTCCGATAGGCCCTTCGCGCTCTCCAGTGTCTGCAGCGCCTGCTCCGGCTTTCCGGACCGGCGCTCGAACATCGCCATGAAGAGGTAGCCATCCGCCTCGTGCGGCGTGATTGCCATCAGACGCGACGCCGCCTGGCGCAGACGGAAGTCATCCTCCAGCAGCAGAGCAACGTTGCCGAGCTCAATCCATGCATCGACGTCGTTGGCGCCGCGCTCGTCGGCCACCAGTTCCAGCAGGATCGACCGTGCCTCCACGGGGCGATCCAGCTCCGCCAGGCAGCGGGCCTGCAGCAATCGCAGGTCGCGACGCTCGCCCGTCTCTTCCATGCGCAGGAGCCGGCGTAGGCTGTACTCAGCTTCGAGGAATTCGCGGGCGCCGATCTGCGCGCGGGCGAGATCCTCGATCAGGGCGGGATCCGCCGGTGCAAGCAGGCACGCCTCGCCAAAGAGCTGGGCCGCCTGAGCCACGTCACCCTGCATCAGTGCGATGTGACCCAGCGTCTGACGAATGCCAGCGTTGTGCTCGAACGCGCGGGTGCCCTGCGTCAGGACGTCCTCCGCCTCGTCGAGGCGACCGAGCTGCACCAGCATCTCGGCCTGCGCGAGCGTGTACTGGGCTTCGGTGGCGTTCGACGCAGCCGCCGCGGCGTAGTACTCCAGCGCATCGCCGTACTGCGTGAAGCGCTCGTGCACGATGCCCTTGAAGTACAGGGCCTCGTCGTTGTCTTCCTCGAGCGCGAGGCAGCGATCAAAGGCATCGACGGCGTCTTCGAGACGGTCCATCTCGAAGAGGATGCGGCCGCGCAGCACGTGTACCTTCGGCACGTCCGGCGCCAGCGCAGCCGAGTTGTCCACCGTCCGGATCGCCTTGTCGAGATCGCCGGCCATGTACTGCTGCTTGGCCATGTCGTACTCGGTCATGGCCTTGACGCGGGCCATGTTCTCCTGAGCACGGTCAACGCCCTCCTGGACGTACTTGCCGTGTCCCTGGCAGCCCGGCAGCGCAAGAAACACGGCCGCCGCCAGAGTGGCGACGGCCGTGCAGTTGATCATGGTGTTTCGCGTGGTCATCGTCAGCTCCGTCATCGCCGCGGCGTGCGGCGTTCAGACGGAACTATCGGCATCACCACTCCACCGATTCAGTCGTCCTCGACCTCCACACCAGCAAAAGATGCGCTGTTGGGTCCGGCCGTATCGGGATACGGCAGGTTGAGTCCGAAGAACGTGAGCCACTGGTTGAGCTGATCGACCAGGTAGCGCTGCTCCATCGGATCCATGGTGTCAAAGGACGCGACGGGCATCGTCGTCTCACCGCCGGCCTCGAAGGTCATCTGCTCGCTCTGCGAGGCGGACGCCATCGACGGCTCGCTGGTGGTCTGAGCCTCGTCGGCGACCACATGCCACGGCATGGGGCCGAACTGCTCAGAAGACGCCTGCGTCTCGGGCTGGCGGGTGTTGCGGGCCGCGACCTCGGCGAGCGTCTGCTCGCTGGCGTTGAGCGCCATGCCCTTGCCCTTGCCGAGATCGATCGGCGACCAGTTCTCCGGCCAGTGGCGACGACTGATCATCGCCTCGACCTCGCCGTTGATCGTCCGCTCGAGGATGCTGCGAGAAGGCCACTTCTCACGCATGTCGAACAGGCGCTCCTTGAGCTCGATCGCGTCAGGCTGGTTGGGGTTGAGCTCCAGCGAGCGGCGAAGGTTCCACATCGCCTTGTTGCTGTTGCCCTCGCGAGCCTCACGCTCGGCCTGGACATTCAGCTGCGCCGTCTGCCGCTCACGCGACCAGGGGAGCAGACCGTTGCGGGCACCCGTGCGAAGCCGCTCACCATACTCCATGGCGCGGTCGGCCTGCTCGATGAGCACCTCGTCGTTCATGATCGTCGGGCGGATCAGGAAGATGATCTCG
>JBCBTA010000168.1:0-7078 GCA_039818905.1 Planctomycetota bacterium | reverse complement strand
GGTGCAGGAGATCCAGTGAGCAGCCCCCAGGCATGTGAGACCATCATGAAGGCAACACTTCTGCATTCGTACAGCGATGGCGCGCTCTTGCAGCCGGGCGAGGTTGACACCCCCGCTGTGAAGCCGGGCCATCTTCTGGTGCGGATCGCGGCGTCGAGCGTGAACACCGTGGACACGAAGATCCGCAAGATGGGCGGTCCCGGCGGTCTTGCGCCGCAGACACCGGCGATTCTCGGCATGGACTTCGCCGGCACGGTCGAGGCGATTGGTGACGACGTGCACGGGTATGCCCTGGGCGATGAGGTCTACGGCTGTGCAGGAGGGCTGGGGGCCTTGCCCGGGACGCTCGCCGAGTCCATCTGCGCAGACGCCCGCCTGCTTGCGCACAAGCCAAAGACACTGTCCATGCGCGAGGCAGCGGCGCTTCCTTTGGTCGCGATCACGGCGTACGAAGGTGTGACGCGTGCCCGCGTCGCACCTGGGCAGAAGGTGCTGGTGCACGGTGGATCCGGCGGTGTCGGGCACGTGGCGCTGCAGCTGGCGAAACACCTCGGCGCGGAGGTGTACTCGACTGGTGGCGGCAAGCCGCAGCTCGAGCTGATCGAGCGACTCGGTGGCACGGCAATCAACTACAAGACCGAGTCCGTCGAGAGCTATATTGCGGCGCACGCCGGGGGTGTCGGCTTCGATGTGGTCTTCGACACCGTCGGTGATCGAAACATGCTCAACTCCTTCGAGGCAGTGAGGCTCAGTGGCGATGTCGTGACAACCACCACGATGTGCGAGCTTGATCTGACGAGCGCTCATCTGAAAGGCCTGACGCTGCACATCGTCTTCATGCTGATTCCAATGATCCACGACATCGGCCGAGAGACGCACGCCGAGATCCTGCGCGAGGTGGCACACATCGTCGATGGCGGTGGGCTGACACCGGTGCTGGATGCGTCTCGGTTCACACTGGATGAGGCCGCGGCTGCGCACGCGCATCTGGAGAGTGGGCGGGCCATGGGGAAGGTGGTCATCGAGCACTGAGCTGGCGAGCGCGGGCGTGGGGGATCGGACTCCGTGCAATGCTGCTCAAGCGGCCTTCTCCGGCGAGCCGATGGACGCTCGGAAGGAGCATCCGCATGCGCAAACACACTCCCATGATCCTGGTCGCCGGCGCCCTTGGCGCACTTGCCGTCCTCCTCGGACTTGGTGCTTCGGCATCCGGCGATCAGTTCGAGTACGCGGTCATGAGCGTCGGCGGGCAGAATGTGACGCTGATCACCGGCGAGCGCATCGAGACGCTACCTGCTGTCAGCTGGAATCGCACCGGCGGAGACGACGCACGACGCCAGCGCGCCCTGACGCACCTGAACAACCTCGGCGCAGAGGGGTGGCAGGTCGTCAGCACCAGTGGCACCCTGGTCAATGGTCGGGTGTTCCTGCAGCGCCGCCGCTGAGCTGAGCTGTTCAACTCCACGCGAACGAGAAGGCTCTCGAATCAGTTGCCTCCTCAACCCAAGCTTGCATGCCTACGCTCCAGTCGATGGATGCAAACCGGGACAACGTTGTCATCAACACGGGCTTTCTGAATGCGCTGCGCGCGCTCTCCATCGTGGAGGGTGTGTCCACACTGCTGCTCTTCTTTGTCGCGATGCCGCTGAAGTACGCTGCGGACATGCCGATGGCGGTCACGATCGTGGGGACGGTCCACGGAGCGCTGTTTACGCTCCTCGTGATCGCGTTCGCGGTGGCGCATCAGCTCGTGCCGCTGCCCATCAGGCTGGCGCTGCTCGGCATCGGCGCTGCGATCATCCCGTTCGGCCCCTTCTGGCTGGAGCCGAAACTGAAGGCCGTGGGTCGGCCGGCGCGACGTGAACCGGTGCGATCGGCGTGACTGTCTGCTCAGCGGGCCCGGAGCGTCAGCCTCGTCTCGACACGCTCCTCTTCTCGCATGACCGTCACGTCCACGACGTCGTCCGGCTCATGCTCGGCCAGAAGCTGCAGCCAGTCGCTGAGTGACGTGACCTCCTGGCCATCCCACTCGATGATGCGATCGCCCGTGACAAGGCCGCCCTCTGATGCGGCGGTGTTGGGCATGACGCGTGCAAGGAGTACACCGGCTTCCGCGGTGTCCTGCGGCTGGACCCCGACGATGACGCGTGACCGCGGCGTCGCGGTCTGGGGTGTCGGGGCGGCGTACTGCAGTCGCTCGGGTTGGAGGGCCATCGCGGTGGCGACATTCTCGAAGAAGTCGATCACCTGCACACTGCCGACGCGGTTGATCTTCCATGCCTCGTCGCCCGCCGTGTGGTAGTCGTTGTGCAGCGGATTGATGATGCCGAAGAGGACCGGGATGTTGCCATCGAAGTAGAAGGGCGCGTGATCGGAGCGTCGGCCAACCGATTGTGACACCACAAAGTTGAGCGGTGACGCATCCATGAACGGCTGCAGCCACTCTTCAAAGCCCTCGGCGGAGGTCGCGCCTTGAAGCGAGAGTCCACCATCAACGACACGGCCGATCATGTCCATGTTGAGCATGAGGACGTGATCCTCGATCGGTGCGATCGGATTGGCGACGTAGTGATACGCCCCGTTGAGACCCGACTCCTCGGCATCGAAGCCGATGAAGAGGACCGACCTGGCGTCGGCCTCTTCGGGAAGTGCGGCGTAGGTCTTCGAAAGGCGATCTGCGAGCAGGAGGACACCAGCGGTTCCGGACGCGTTGTCGTCAGCGCCCTCATGGATCTGCGCCAGTGTCTGCGGCGTGCCAAAGCCGCCATTGCCGGTATGGTCGAAGTGTCCCCCGATGACGATGTACTCGTCGGCAAGGTCGCCCTTGCCCGGCAAGAGGCCTGCGACGTTCTCCGGGACGAGCGTGGTGCGCTCCAGGTCGGCGTAGAGCTTGATCTCGCCGCCGAGCGCGTGGATGTGAGGCTCGGCGTCGGCAAGGCGCTGGAACGTCTCAAGCGATCGTCCGTCCGCGTCGAGTGCAGCGATGAGGCGTTCACCCGCATCGGCGGACATGTGTATGACCGGTACGTCGAGGACCGCACGGCCACCGCCACCGGCGGGCAGGACGCGGCCTGCGCGGGGATCTGCGGTGCTCGGTGGATTGATGATGATGACAGCCGCGGGATTGCGCTGTGCGACCGCGCGCAGCTTGTTGTTGAAGCTCGCGGCACCTGACCACTGCCCACCGGTGAACTTGCTTCTGCCTTCGGCGTTCATCGGCTCGAATCGCAACATGATGGCAACCATGCCGGTGAGATCGAGATCAGGATCAGGGGCGTAGGCGTCGTACTCCTCGGTGACGGTCGAGTAGCCGACGAAGACAGCTTGTCCCTGCACGGCCCCCCCGAGGCCAAGTCCTGTCGCGTTGAAGTCATCGCCTGGGATGAGACGGCCGACCCTGCCGCCATCGGCGGAGGTGGCGGCCATGGCCTGCGTCAGGACTTCGGCGCGGCCGCGGAGTTCGAAAGGCTGGCGATACGACGACGTGGTGTCTGCTGCATCTCCGTCAGCCTCATCGATCGCAAAGGGTCGGGTGAGGCCCGCTTTGCGGAAGTAGAACTCGAGGTAGGCCTTGGTGAACTCGGATCCCTGTGAGCCCGGAACGCGGCCCTGCATGAAGGGGTTCGCGAGCGTCGAGATGTGCATGTCAAAGGCCCGGACGTCATCGGGCACAGACGCCAGGGCGTCGGCGATTGGCGACACGAGGTCGACTGGCGTGAGCGCCGCGCGCTCGGAAGGGGCCGGCGTGCGCGATGCGGCGGCCGCGTCGGACGTGGAGGCCGATGCAGATGCGATGCCGGTGGCTGCGAGGATCGTGCAAACTGCTGTGAAGGCATGAGGCATGGCGCGGCGGTCTCCTTGACAGGGTCTGACAGGGCATTCTCGACATGAGTTGTAGTCGTGAGAGCGCCGCCGGTGGATGCGGTTGCGCCAACGAACGCACCCGAAGTTGGGCCGTCATCGAGTCCGATGGGCGTGGCGCCGTCAGGTCTTTCCCATCGGGCGGGTCTTGCCCGAAGCGCCGCCCGATCGCCACGTGTGTGTTCGGGTGCTGACTGGGCTGCGCGTCGTCAGGCGCACCTGCTGGCGCAGAGCTTCGAGCCGAGCGCCAGGCTCGTCGCGCGCGACCAAGAGGAGTCGAGCCAAAGCGGGTGACCGGACTCGAACCGGCGACATTCAGCTTGGGAAGCTGACGTTCTACCACTGAACTACACCCGCAATTGGCGATTTGCACTACATCGCCACTCGTTTTTGCACTACATTGGGGTTGGTGAGCCCCGATGGAACGAACGACGAAGTATACCGACGATCGCCCGGCCTCAACAGCCCGCAAGCCCCGCATCCCGAAGCTCCGCTACACCGAGACCCGCGGGATCGGCTGGCACGTGTCGTTTCGTGATCCAGAGACCAACATGCCCCGCAAGCACCGCTTCGGCAAGGTGACGCAGACGGAGGCTGAGCGTCTCTATCACCGGTGGCTTGCCGATCACTTGGACGGACATACGCCGGCCGTCACTCGCCGGGCGAAGCGTATCAGCGTGGAGACGAGAGACGACGTGCTAATTGCGGCTGAGGAGGTCGTCAAAGGCTCGCTTCTTGCCGTTGCATCCGATGTTCTCGTGCTTGAACAGACACGAACTCGGAAGCCGGACGAGTCACCGCGACGCGGCACGATCACTCAAGCGGTGTTTACCGACCGTCGCAAGCACCTTCGAGACTTCCTCTCGTACCTGAACGACCTACACGGTCCGGGCTTTGTCGCTCGCATGAGGCTCGCCGAACTGTCAATGGCTGACGTTGAGGGCTACAACCTAGCGATCGCTGCCGCCGGATTCTCAGCGTCCCAGGTCAACAAGCGGATGCAGATGGTCAAGCGGTTGATTGATCGGGCGGGGCGTCCTGAGCATGGCGGCCAAGTTCTGCAGTGGAATTGGGAGGCTCGCGACGTTGCCCACGGCCGAAACAGCAAGGCAAGACAACTCCCCACCATCGATCAGTTGCAGAAGCTCCTCTCGGCTTGCGATCTCCGCGAGCGAGCGATCATCTGGACCGCAATCGGGTTGGGGTTTGGACAGAAAGACCTCGCCGCATTGCGTGTCGGGCAGATCGACGCCGAGACTTACGACCTTCGTCGTGGTAAGACCGGCATCGAACGCTACGGTGAGACGCCTCCGCGAGTGTGGGCCACGCTTTCGGCATACGTCACTGAAGCGGGGCGGGAGCCGGGTTCGCTCATGTTCATCACCCGCACCGGCCAACCGCTCGTTCACGGCCGAAACGATGCAGTCTTGCAGTGGTGGACGAAACTTCGGCCACAGATTGGAGAGAGCAAGGAGACGCTGCAGGGCTTCTACATCCTCCGCCACCTCGGAGCTACGGAGTTCGGGTCGCGTCCTGGGTGCTCCATTGGCGCGATGAAGCGATGGCTGGGACACTCCGCCAGTTCTTCAATGGCGGATGTCTACATGAAGCCCGTAACGCCGGAGAGCAAAGCCGTTGTTGAGTGGGTAAGGGAGAGGCTGGCGTCACAAGTAGCCCTCTAGTTCCGGCTCTGTCTCGCTCTTGCTCGGCTCTCTCTTCCTTCATCCCACTCAATCAGAACACAGTACTTTCAACTCGTGTGCTCCTGTCGTTGTTAGCAATGTGCTTGCTGCCGCAAGTACTTCCCGATGAGCAGGAAGTAACCGGTGCTTCGACAGCCCGGGTTGGACGGCGATCACGCGATACTCGATCGGTTTCGCTCGACCGCCTGCCAGCATACGGTTGAACGACGCAAGATCACCCTTGCAAAAGCTCGACCCCGACTTTGTCCGGCGGCGGACGTGGTCTCGAAGACGCTTCTCGTCGTGAAGGAAGTGCAGACACTTCACCACTTGTCCACTCAACTCGTAGATGTCTGCAACTCGACTTCCTGGAGAAGGCCCTCCGGACGCCTTGCAGTGATAGAGTGTGACCTCGATGAAGGCACTCGTCTCGCTCACGCTGATGAAATCTGCCATCTCACCAGTGCGATGGTCGTACACCACGACCTGCAACTCGGCATCGCCCACAAGCACGTCATGAATGACGCCGTGGATCGTTCGCGGGTTGAATGAGTCTGCCTCATCATACTCAAGGCAAATATCAGCTTCCTTTGGCCAGTCGAACGGACAGAGCTGCCTTGCGTCATCTAGAGGATTGATGCCAGCCTTGTTGGCGAAGTACTCCATTCCGCGAGCCATTGACAGGTCGGAGAAGTGGAATGTCGGTGGCTGGGCATTCAAGTAGTCAACAAGGGATGACTCATAGGCGCCTTCGCGTATCCGCACTACAAGATCACCTCCCTCCGACACGATCAAGCGGCCAGACGATGGTGTGAACCGATACTGATGCGACTTGTTTCCGCGGACTACGCGAAACGTGAGACTCTTCGTGTTCTTCTCTGCTGAATCTAAGACCAAATCAAGCTCGCTCGCCACAACGGGGATGTCCTCTCCGTCAGCAACTGCCGATACGTTGGGACCGTATACGTCGGGATCCCACTCGACCGCGAATGCCCCTGCGGGTATGTTCACAAGAGGCTGGCCTTCCGCCAAATAGTCCAAGCCAGGGACTGGTGGCACATTTGTCTTCGTGTCTATCCGCTTAGCCAGTCGATTGCACCATGCAACCAACTCGCCGATGGTGCCAGGTCTTCGACTCCAGATCTTTGAAGCGCTGCTATAGCCCAAACTGACTCGCGTCGTACCGTCGTTGGCAGAACAGTCCACATGACCCCGATGAAACAGCCGACCATCAACCGGCTTGATGGCTCGTTCAGCCCTGGAGGCGGCCACGATCCGGTAGGACTCAGTTCGCGATGAACGGACCCGATTCCTAAGGCCGATGCTGTAGCAACGAACATCACTGAGACCTGACAGGATTCGTCCGAGTTCATAGAGCGGGAGAATCTGGTGAGAGCCATCGGTGTAGCTTGTTGCAATGCCCTCGAACGCTCCCACGCTGCGTAGTCCGCTGGAGCAACACAGGAACAGCAACGATGTCTCCGCATGGTAGTAGACGACCACCAACTCGTAGTCCGTGGCCGCGACCGAAGGGG
>JBCBTA010000167.1:0-7122 GCA_039818905.1 Planctomycetota bacterium | reverse complement strand
CGAGCTCGTCGCGAAGGTCGCCGACATGGCCCACACTTGGATCTATCAAGAAGGGCGTCAGACACAGTCCTCGGCCGCATAGAGCTCTCGCAGTATCAAGGTTCATTTACCCAGGCCCACGCACCACCGGGCCCAAACTCTCATGAGACGCAACGTCATCAGATCATCTCGTCACCCCGCGGCAGATGACCCGATACCGGATCTCTGACACTCGCTCTCGCGGAACCTGTCCGATCTCGAACAATATCAATCCCTCCACGCAGAACAACAACCGCGACTATGGCACCCACAACTAGATCTGGCGCACCGCTGTCCGTAACCATGACCAGCCCGCCGGCAACAACAACACCAATGTTTGCTACAACATCGTTCTTCGAAAAAATCCACGACGCACGCATGTGAGCGCCACCATCGCGATGCTCCGAGACCAGCCGCAGGCATGTGAGGTTCGCGATGAGAGCGACGCAGCCGGCCCCGATCATGAGCAGGCTGGTTGGCTCGCTCCCAAAGATTGCGCGGCGGATGACCTCAGCGAGCACACCAAGACCTAAGGCAATCTGGAGAACGCCACTGATATTGGCTGCGGACAGCTGGGCCTTGCTGGATCGACGGACGGCGTACAAAGCGACGCCATAGACCGCGGCGTCCGCCAGCATGTCCAGCGAATCGGCCAGCAGCGCCGTCGACTCCGCGACCCACCCCACGATCGCCTCCGCGAGGAACATGACGCCGTTGATCGCAAGCAGCGTCAGCAGTGTTCGATGCTCAAGTCTAGCGGCATCATCTGCGCAGTCGCATCCGATCATGGTTGTGCTGTCTCTTCCATGTCAGGCGGCGATCTGCGCATAACTACAGAGCCTATGACGGGAAGCACGAAGAGCGTCAGAAGCGTTGAAGTGACCATCCCGCCGATGACTACTGTCGCGAGTGGGCGCTGGATCTCGCTCCCAACGCCAGTGGCAATCGCCATCGGAATAAACCCGGCGATATCGGTGATCGCCGTCGCGAGCACTGGCTGAAGGCGTGTCTTCGAGGCCGCGATGATCGCGTCCTTCTTCGGGCGCCCTGATTCGAGGGCATCGCGAATCGCCGTGATCAGAATCTGCCCGTTGAGTACGGCGATCCCGGTGAGTGCGATAAATCCGACGGCGGCGCTAACGCTGAACGGGATATCTCGCCACCACAGCGCGAAGATCGCGCCGACGGCGGCAAAGGGGATGCAGGTGTAGATGATGAGGACATCCCGCAAGTTCTTCAGGCTGAAATACAACAGGAAAAAGACCATCAGGAGCACGGCCGGCACGACGATCAACAAGCGGGTACGCGCCCGTTCCAAGTTCTCGAATTGCCCGCCCCATTCCAGCACATAGCCCTCGGGCAAGGAAACTCGCGCATCAATGGCGGCCCGTGCTTCCTCAACAAAGGAAGCCGGGTCTCGACCGCTTACATTGCACTGCACGCGTATGAGGCGCCTGCTCCACTCACGGTTGATCGTCGATGAACCTTCCGAGAGATCGACCGAGGCCAGTGACGAGAGCGGCACCGCAGCGCCTCCCTCGGTGGGGATGCGGACCGAGGACACGGACGCGATGTCCTCGCGGAATGTCGGCGGGAGCCGGACGACCAGCGGGAACACACGCTGGCCCTCGAACACTTCGCCGACACGGATCCCGCCTATCGCTTCAACAAAGTCAAGGACCTCTCTCGCCGCAACGCCGTAGCGGCCGACGCGAGCCTGGTCAACGGAGACTGAGAGCGCCGGCTGCCCGGTGATCTGATCCACCGAGATGTCCGAGACTCCGGGAACCTCGAGCAGGACGCGCTGAACATCGTCGGCGAGCCGGAGCAACTCGTCGAAGTCATCGCCGAAGATCTTAATCCCGATGTCCGACCTAATGCCCGAGACCATCTCGTTCATGCGCATCTCGATCGGTTGCGTGAAGACCATGTTGACGCCCGGGAACTGCGAGATGGTCTTCTCCATTTCGATCACCAGGCCCGCCTGCGTTCCTGCCTTCGTCCACTCCGAACGGGGTGTGAGCGTCAAGAAAATATCGGTCAGTTCGATGCCCATGGGATCGGTCGCCACCTCCGCGGTCCCGATGCGGCTCCAGACGTGCTCGATCTCGTCGGGGAACTCGTCGAGCAGCACCTCCTCGATCCGCGTGTTGTACCGCACGGACTCATCGATCGAGACTCCGGCCAGGCGGATGGTGTTGACGACCATCGACCCCTCGCTGAGCCGCGGGATGAACTCGCCGCCCATCTGGGTGCTGCGGTAACCCGCGACCCCCAGCATCGCTACGGCGAGCAGCATGACGAGCCATCGCATACGAATCGCTCCCCCCACAAGCCAGCCGTATGCCCCGGCCAACCCGCGGAGCAGAACACTGTCCTTGGGCTTCGCACGACGAGGCAGGAAGTAGTACGACAGGACCGGCGACAGGAACACCGCCACGAGCAAGGCTCCAAACAAGGCGAAGATGAACGTCCACGCCATCGGCCGGAACATCTTTCCTTCGATGCCCTCAAGCGTGAGAACAGGAGCAAACACGAGCGTGATGATGCCCATACCAAACACGATTGGTCGTACGACACTGGCGCTCGACGTCGCGATGGATTCGAGCCGCTCGGTCGGGGTGAGCTTGCGACCCAGCTCTCGCTGCCGTTCCTTAAGCGAGCGGAGATTCGCCTCGGTCATCACCACGGAACCGTCGACCAGGATGCCGAAATCGATCGCGCCGAGGCTGAGCAGGCTCGCGGCAATGGCGAACTCGTACATCCCTTGCACGGCGAACAACATTGATATCGGAATCGCTACGGCCACCAGCAGACCCGCTCGAATGTTGCCCAAGATAAGCAACAGGACCACGATCACCAGCACCGCACCGATCACAAGGTTGTGCTCGACGGTCTTGATGACCTGCTCGACGAGCAAAGTACGGTCGTACACCACGTCCACGATCACATCCGGCGGTAGCGACGGCGACAGCGACTCGAGACGCTCTCGCAGTTGCTCAGTCACTACGCGGCTATTCTCGCCCATTAGCATGAACGCCAGCCCAAGCACAACCTCACCCTCGCCGTACGCGGAGACGGCACCTCGACGGATCTCGCTGCCGATCTCCACCCGCGCAACGTGGCGGATGAGTACGGGCGTGCCATCGCTGGACGCGACGACGATGTTCTCGATCTCCTCGAGCGTCGCCACGCGCGCCAGGCCGCGCACCACCCGGGCCTCACCTGACGTGACGATCTGCCCGCCCCCCACGTTGGCGCTATTTCGCCGAAGCGCCTCCAGTACATCTTCGAGCGTGAAGCCAAACTTGATCAGCGCCTCTGGTTCGACGACAACGTGATACTGCCGCTCCAGACCGCCCCACGAGTTGACCTCGGCAACGCCCGGAACTTTCCGAAGCTCGGGCTTGATCACCCAATCGTGGATAGTGCGGAGTTCCTCAATCGAATGCTCGCCGTTCGCGGAGCGGATGACATAGTGGAATATCTCGCCAAGGCCGGTCGCGATCGGCCCGAGCTCTGGCCGCCCGACACCGTCAGGAAGCTCAACCGCCGAGAGACGCTCGGTGATGTACTGCCGCGCGTCGATGATCCGGATGTCGTCGTCGAACGTTGCCACGACCTGCGAAAAGCCGAACTTCGAGACAGAGCGAACGTTCTGGAGGCCCGGGAGCCCTCCGATGGACAGTTCAACGGGGAGCGTGATCTGCTGCTCGATCTCCTCAGGGCTCAAGGCCGGGGCAACCGTGTTGATCTGCACCTGGACCGGCGTCGTGTCGGGGAACGCATCGATAGGGAGCTGAATCATCCGGTACACGCCAGCGGCGCAGGCGATCGCGAACAAGAGGATGACGAGCACCCTGTTCTTGAGTGAAATCTCGATGAGGCGAGTCAGCATGATGGCTCCGGATCAGTCGTCAACACATCCCGCGCCAAGGCGAGACTTGAGGAATTCGGTCTTCATGGTGAAGCTGCCACCTATGACAACCGCATCAGTCTCGGTCAGTCCCGAGAGGATGGCGATAGTGCCCGAGGCTGCGAGCGGTCCGACATCGACCCGCCGGACGGCAAACAGGTCGGGTTCTTGGCGGACAAAGACGAAAGGTGAACCGTCAATTTCATGGACCGCCTCGCTGGGGAGAAGTAATGAATTCCGGCTGCTTCCGGTAACAGCGGTGACTTCGGTGAACATGCCATGTCGAAGGATGCCGCGATCATTTGGCGCCTCGGCGCGAGCTCGGACCATGCGCGTTCGCTCATCGATCCGGGGACTGATCCATGTGATCTGTCCCTGGATTTGCAGTTGAGGAATCGCCCGGACGCGAGCGACGATCTCGCCGCCGCGTTGGATCTGGAACACCTGCTCCTCCGGGACCGCCAGTTCGATCCACATCGTCGACAGATCAGCGATCGCGAATAGCGATCCTTCCGAATCGGCGGACTCACCCAACACGGCCGTTCGCTCAACGATGGTGCCTTCGAATGGCGCTCTCACGTACAGATCTGATGATGACGATTGCTTCGTAGCGATTTCAGCGACTTCGCTCTCCGTGAAACCGAGGTTGAGCAGTTGCTGGTGTGTTCGCCGCACTTCAAGCTCTGCAAGCTTGAGGGCTGCCTCGGCATCCTGGAAGTCACGGCGCGCGGCGATGTTCTCGTCAACTAGCTTCTTCTCTCGCTCGAATGTCGTTGTTCTCGCCGCGAGCTCCGCGATCCTGGAGAGATAAGCCGACTTCGCTTGCGCCACGCCAACAGAGTTGATGACTGCGAGGACCTGACCCGCGGCGACGCTGTCACCTACATCGACGCGGATATCCGTGATGACACCGGGTGCCAGTGGTGTCAGCTTGGCAAGTTTGTTCCCGTTGTAGCGGACTTCGCCCAGAAGCTCGATCGATGCCGCAGCAGCGCCCCGCCCGGGACGTTCGAGCGTAAGGCCTGCTAAGTCGGCGGATCTGGCTGATGGCATCCGGACGAGGAGCGAGTCGCCGACTCCGAGAGCCCCCGCAAGCTGCGGCTGGCAGATCCCGCACTCGTGCTCAGGTACCCCGTGCTCGTTGCAGAAGAGCGCGGGAGTGCTCCCGGTCTGCGTTGGCGGTGCAGCGGTATCGCCGTGGATTGATGGATTGCACAGATGACACTCGTCCTCGTAAAGCCCGTGTTCATCGCAAAACGGGCGGGAGGCATCTTCCAACTGCGGCTGGCAGATCCAGCAGCGATCCTCATACCGGTCGTGCTCAGCACACCACAAGCGGCCGGCATCACGTTTCGAAGGATCACAGATGAAGCACGTATCGTTGGCACCGTGTCCGTGCAATCCGCCGGTCGCTTCATCCGCATCGTTTCCACCCGCACCGCGTGCGGGGTCGCAGAGGTGGCACTCGTCCTCGTAGAGATGGTGCTCCTTGCAGTACGCGCGAGACGTGTCCTCCAACTGCGGCTGGCAAATCCAGCAGCGATCCTCGTACCGCGCGTGCTCGGCGCACCAGAGGCGGCCAGCGTCACGCTTGGACGCGTCGCAGATGAAGCACGTGTCGTCCGCGTCGTGTGAGTGAGCTACTTGCGTGACTTCTTGTTGCGAAGTGTCGCCGGTTGATGCTGACGGTGCGCTCTCACCATCGCATCCCGTCAAGAGAATCGAAGCGCAAGCCATACCTAGAACGGCAGCGACCCTTCGTATCTTTGTCATGGTGTGTCTCCTTCGAGCCCGGAGGAATCGAGCTCGGTGTTCAGTGGCTCAGAAATCAGACTCTCAACCTGAACCAGCGCGCTGTGATACTCAGCGAGCACCTCAAGGCGCTGGGATTCGGTCTCAAACAAGGTGCGTTGGGCGTCGAGGACGTCCAGATACGGCAGCTTGCCCTCGTCATACGCACGACGCGTCGCCGCGAAAGCATCCCGAGCTGCCGGGAGCAGAACTGAATTGATGGATTGAGCTTCGTGAAACGCGGCCGTCAATCGCGCATGTTCACGCACAAGACGAGTTGCCAGGTCGCGGTAAGATGCGCGGCCTTCGTCAATCGCTTGGGCGACGCTGAGGCGAGCAGCCAGTATGCCGCCCTGGTTCCGGTCGAAGAGAGGGATGGGTACAGAGACGCCAGCGACGAGCGCGCCGTCATCGACTTCATTGATGTATCGCACTCCCAAGCCAGCGGTGACATCCGGGACCGCACGCGCCCGTTCCAAATCGACCGTCGACTTTCGTCTGTCACTCTCAGCGATCCATCTCTGGACCTCTGGATGTGCTTCGACGCGGTCGGTGAGGGATTGGATGGAAGGAACGTCCAATACCTCATCCAACGAACCCAGAACTGGCCCGAAGGTCGGTTCGGTCTCGTCCCACATCGCGCTCAGTTCGCGACGAGCGGCACTCAGCTCCCTCTTCAGACGTTCGGCAGCGATGCGAGCCGATTCACTCTCTAGCCTTGCCTTGATCTCGTCAATCGGCGAGACGTCCCCGGCTTCCACACGGCGCTCGATGACGCTGCGGCTCTCCTCAGCAAGAGATCTTGCCCGTTCGGCAAACGCGACTCGCTGCTGCAGTTCAAGAACGCGCACATACCGTGCGGCTGTTTCGGTGAGTACGTCGAGCCGCTCGGCCTCGTGATCGAGAGCGGTCACGCTCCACGCGCCTTCCGCGACCCGAACTCGGAGATCCCGCTTCCCGCCGAGTTCAATGAGCTGGCTTAGGACGAGCGTCGTTTCAAGAGCATCGGTGCCATCAAGATCACCGGACCCGGCGAAGTTCTCCAGCTCGACTCCAACTTCTGGGTTGGGCGATAGGCCAGCCTGAAGACGTCGCGCCTCTGCGAGACGCGGTTGCCATGCCGCAGCCTGAAGCCTGGGATTATGTAGGAGCGCGGCAGAAAGGGCGTTTCTTAGTGTCAGATCACCGGTCACGACTGTGAGCTCAGACAAGTCCCGCTCTTTGACGGGATCTGCGGGTGCTCTGTACCGCGGCAGATCACGCAGCAGCGGGCGCGGCTCGGGAGGATCAAATACGAACGGCGACGGAGCGCACGCGGCAAGCAGCACAACGGCACCGCAAGCAACTAGGCTGGGCACAAGGAACCTGGAATGCGAAGGCATAGACTCCACTCGAAT
>JBCBTA010000166.1:0-7132 GCA_039818905.1 Planctomycetota bacterium | reverse complement strand
TTCTGCGACGGGTACGCCATGAGCAAGCAGGGTTGTCTCCAGCGCAACCGCTGGTCGCGAGACGCGACAGTGCACGTCTGAGCCGCCCGCCGTGTTGCCCACGCCTACAGCACGCCCTGGGCGAGCACCGCACGAGCGACCTTGATGAAGCCCGCGACGTTGGCGCCATCGACGTAGTTGCCCTCGCGGGAGTACTCGCGTGCGGCCTCTGCGCAATCGACATGGATCCGGTGCATGATCTCGCGCAGCCGCTTGTCAACATCCTCGAACGTCCACTGAGCCCGCTGCTTGTTCTGCGCCATCTCCAGTGCGGACACCGCGACCCCTCCGGCGTTGGCCGCCTTGCCGGGGCCGAAGAGCACATCGTTGTCGAGCAGATGATGGACAGCCTCCGGAGTCGTGGGCATGTTCGCGCCCTCAGAGACCAGCTTCACGCCGTTCTTGACGAGCAGCTTCGCATCGTGCTCATTGATCTCGTTCTGCGTCGCGCAGGGGAACGCGGCTTCGGCCTCGACGTTCCACAGTTCGTTGTGATCAGCATCAGGGCTGCGTTCGTGATACGTGGCCGAGGGGAATCGCTCGGCGTACTCGCTGATCCTGCCGCGCCGAACGTTCTTGAGCTCCTTGACCCACTCGAGCCGTTCCTGCGAGATGCCATCGGGATCGACGATGAAGCCACCGGAGTCCGAGAGCGTGACGGGTGTCGCGCCAAGGTGCAGCAGTTTCTCGACGGCGTACTGGGCAACGTTGCCCGAGCCGGAGACGATGCAGCGCTTGCCTTCCAGCGACCCGCCCTGTGCGCCGGCCATCTCGGCAGCGAAGTACACGCAGCCGTAGCCGGTTGCCTCCGTGCGAGCGAGGCTGCCGCCCGAGTGCAGGTCCTTGCCGGTAAACGCACCGCTCCACTGGTTCTGCAGACGCTTGTACATGCCGAACATGTACGCGACTTCGCGGCCGCCGACTCCGATGTCGCCGGCGGGCACGTCGGTGTCCGGGCCGATGTGCCACGCAAGCTCGGTCATCAGCGCCTGACAGAAGCGCATCATCTCAGCGTCAGACTTGCCCTTGGGATCGAGATCCGCGCCACCCTTGCCACCACCGATGGCCTGGCCGGTCAGCGCGTTCTTGAAGATCTGCTCGAAGCCCAGGAACTTCAGGATGCTCAGGTTGACCGAGGGATGGAATCGCATCCCGCCCTTGTATGGCCCGAGCGCGTTGCTGAACTGCACGCGATACGCCCGGTTGACCTGGATCTCTCCGGTGTCGTCAACCCAGGGGACGCGGAACATGATGATCCGGTCGGGAATGGTCAGGCGATGCAGCAGCTTCGCCTTGGCATACTCAGGATGCTGCTCGAAGACCGGATGCAGTGACTCGGTCACCTCAAGGACCGCCTGCCGGAACTCCGGTTGATGGCTCACAGCATCGCGCATCCACTCCAGGAACGCTTCGACGTACCCACTGGCCATCACACATGCTCCTTTCTGCTCGCTCGTGACGAGGCCTATACCGTACCGCGCCGGCGCGCCGCGGGCTTCGTGCAGACGCTGCCGGCCGGGTAGACTCCCTGCAGACTCCGGGCGCGTAGCTCAGCGGCGAGAGCAACCGCCTTACACGCGGTAGGTCCCCGGTTCGAATCCGGGCGCGCCCATCTGTCCGGTTTCGTCGTCCGTGTCCGCACGCGCAGCTCTCCTCTGCACCATGGGTCTCGTCCTCGATGCCGTCTACGCGCTGACTGCCGCTGCCACCGCACCCTGGTGGGCGCGAAAGACGCGCGCACAGTGGGGGGAGCGCTTCGGCAAGACCGAGCCGCTGCCCGAGCCGGAGCGCCCCCGCGTCCTTCTGCACGCCGTCTCCGTCGGTGAGACCAACCTGATCCGTCCGCTCGTCGAGCGCCTCGCGGATCACGCGGAGGTCGTCGTCTCCGTCACCACCGACACCGGAATCGCTCGGGCCCGCACTCTCTTCGAGGGCACCGCCCGCGTGGTCCGCTATCCGCTGGATGCGTCGTGGAGCGTTCGCCGATTCCTCGATGCGGTGCGTCCCGACATCGTCGCTCTCGCTGAGCTGGAGATCTGGCCCCAGTTCATCGATGCGTGCGTGGCCCGCGACATTCCCGTCGCCGTCATCAACGGGAGGCTCAGCCAACGCTCGTTCAGGGGATACCGCAAGCTCAAGTGGTTCCTCGGCTCCCGTTTCGGTGCCCTCGCGTTCGCGGCAGTCCAGGATGAGGACTACGCGGCCCGGTTTCGGGCCATGGGAGTACCGCGGGAGCGTTGCCATGTCGTTGGGACCATGAAGTGGGACGCAGCGGCGGTCGCGGACACCGTGGACGGCGCCGACGTGCTCGCCCGCGAACTCGGCATCGATCCGCATCGCCCGTTGATCGTCGCCGGCAGCACCGCGCCGGATGAGCATCAGCTTCTTCACGAAGCCACCCCCGGGGATGTCCAGCTCCTCTGCGCGCCCCGTAAGCCGGAGTGGTTCGACGCCGCCGCGGCTGCCCTTCCAGGATGCCGCCGTCGCAGTGACCCCGGAGCCGGCGATGCATCCTCAGGTCGCTTCCTGCTGGACACCATCGGCGAGCTTCGCAAGGCGTACGCGCTGGCCGATCTCGTGGTCGTCGGACGGAGCTTCGGCGTGCTCTACGGCTCGGATCCGATGGAGCCCGCCGCGCTTGGCAAGGCCATCGTCATCGGGCCCGCGGTCGCCGACTTCCAGACGACCGTCACGGCCATGCTGGATGCCGGTGCCATCGTGCAATCCGTCCGAGATGGGCTGCCGCGGACGCTGGCCGAGCTCATGGCCGACGACGGTCGGCGGGAACAGCTCAGCCGGAATGCCCGACAGTGTGTGCTGGAGCACCAGGGTGCAGCCGATACACATGCACGTATGTTGCTCGAGCTCATCCCAGCCAGGCGCGATTCCACATGACGACACCGGACGCCCGAGATCGGCTGGCCGCGGCCTCAACCGTCGTCGTCAAGGTCGGCACGGCAGTGCTGACGAACGACAGCGTGCAGTTGGACCGCGCGTATCTGCACGACCTGGCGGCACACGTTGCAGCACTGTGCGAAGGCAACGCACGTCGGGTCATTCTGGTCAGCAGTGGGGCAGTCGGTGCAGGTCTTGGAGCCATGTCCCGCACGGATCGACCGACCGACGTCACCGAACTGCAGGCCGCTGCCGCGACGGGTCAGCCTCTGCTCATGCAGTACTGGCATGAGGCCTTCGGTGTTCGCTCCCTCCCCGTCGCGCAGATTCTCGTTGGCCGGGGTGATTTCGACAGTCGCGAACGGTATCTCAACATCCGCAATTGTCTGTCCTGTCTGCACGACAAGGGCATCGTTCCGATCGTCAACGAGAACGACAGCGTCGCCACGGATGAGATCTCGCTCGGAGACAACGATGTGCTCGCCGCCAAGCTCGCCATCGCCGTCCGCGCCGATGCACTGGTCGTGCTGACCACCGTTGATGGTGTGCTCGACGAAGAGGGACGAACGCTTCGTCAGGTTGACGATGCCGATGCGCTGCTGGTTCACGTCCGAGCCGAACGCTCGCGTCATGGACGAGGTGGCATGCTGACCAAGGTGGAGGCGGCGCGGCTGGCGTCGCAGAGCGGGGTCGATGCCATCATCGCCGCGGGAAGGCCGGCAGAGACGCTGCCTCGGCTGTTCAGAGGCGAGGACATCGGCACGCTCGTTCCTGCTCAGGCTGCGCGGCATCTCGGTCGGAGGCAGTGGATCTCGCAGACTGCGACCCCATCAGGCGTGCTGCATGTGGATGCCGGGGCGGCGCGCGCGCTCGCGGAGCGAGGGGCATCCCTTCTCGCCAAGGGCATCACGCAGATCACCGGTCGATTTGGCGTCGGTGATGTCATCTCGATCCACGATCCCAACGGGCGTGAGATCGCCCGCGGGCTGACGAATCTCTCATCCGATGAGCTGCGCGTCGTGCAGGGACGGAACTCAGCGGAGTTCGAAGAACTCCTCGGGCGACGGGCCCACGAAGAAGCTGTCCATCGCGACAACCTCGCGATCACCATCTGAGTTACTTGGCCAGTTTGGCGATCAGGCGCCAGACGTCGTGCGCCTCGAGGCTTCGCCCGGTCTCAGCATTGAAGCCCTGCACGATGGCATCGAATGCCGATGTATAGGGAAGCTGATCACGCTGGCCGACGGAGCCTGCAGCATCGACAACCATCCTGAGCAGGTGCTGCTCCTCCTCCGCCTCGAGACGAACCGCGAGGGAGGGGGCACGTCCCATCCGAGGGAGCTTGCCCGCCTTGCGCAGATTCATCAGACGGTGCAGCACGGTGCGGTGCGGCATGTCCACGGCAGTGCAGATGCCATCGAAGTCCGTGGTGTAGGGGAGATCATCGAGTGTCCGCCCAGCCCGCTGATACACCGAGATGAGCAAGGCATCCGCTTCGTCCAGCGACGGCTCCGCACCGAAGAGTCCCTCATTGCTCATCGCGGCGCCTCCGTTCCTTCGATGAGAACCGGATCCCACCGATCCATCAACGCATCGATGTCCTCCGAAGGATCAAGGAACGCGGCGGAAAGCTGCTCGAACATCGCGTGGCGTCGCAGGTCGGCCATGGGCATGTCCGCATCGATGTGATGGCCGAACCGCACGATGAAGCGCCACTTCTTCCCCGGATCCGACCCCAGCGCGTTGTAGACCGCGGCGGCGGTCGGCGCAGGCACGATCTCATCCCGCAGCGCGAGCTTGGCAACAGTGGGGCAGTGCACGCGCGCAGCGTGGACGACCGTGTCCAGCAGACGAAGGCTGTGCATGACCTCCTTCACATCAACCGACCCCGATTCGAGACGCCGGCGGATGTCAGCCCCCGAGCCCGCATCGATGGGATGTTCGTGTCGCCATGCCCAGTGCCCAAACGTCGGCAGCGCGATGGCCAGCCGAGTGACCGGCTCGAAGTCCTGCAGCAGTGACGCCGCGAGGATGGCAATCCCGCCACCGAATGACTCGCCATGCATGCAGATGGGGACGCCCGGTCCGACCATCGCCCGTGCCGCGCGCACGGTGTTGATGAGGTCCGCAACGGCGCCGGTCAGCACCCACGTCTCCAGCGACTCGATGCCCTGCACGATGTAGCCGCCCGATCGGCCGGTCAGGTCGCCGACATCCATCTGCGATCCGGGGAAACCCCGTGCCCGAAGGCGAATCGTGATCATGCCCCGGCTCGTCCAGCGCCCGTCATCGGACAGCGGGTCACCGGGGGCGACGCCGTAGCCATGGGTGGTCACGACCACGCCCGTCGGCTCACCCGCCGGCCGTGCCACGTGGCAGCCCACATGGACGCCGCCATGGCTCGCCAGCGTGTGCGTGATACCGGGAGCGCCGGCTCGCAGCAGCGCATCGCCATCGGCTTCCTCGAAACGAGCAGTCTCGTCGCGCAGGCTTGCCAGCCAGCCATCAAAGAACTGCATGAACCCGGGCGGCAGGACGGAACTGCCCACTTCTGCGAGTGTCGCCTCCGGAGACAGACCAAAATCATCCGGTGATGCCGCCATCGCCATAGCCTATCGGCATGATCGCACCCCAGCCGCAAGAGGGACCCGCGTGACGCGAGAGTCTGATCTGCTTCGTCACATCTACCACCGGTCGGCACGTCTGTCGGCCCGGGATGCCATCGCGCTCGGGCCCGGCGACGACGCCGCGGCTCTTCACATGTCTCACGACGTCCTGCTGACCGTCGATCAGCTCATCGAAGGGCGTCACTACACCCTGGGAACTCCCGTCGCCGACATCGCGCACAAAGCCGTCGCGCGCTCCGTTTCAGACATCGCCGCGATGGCGGGACGGCCTCGGGCTGGTCTGTGCGCAGCCTGCCTCCGGACCGGCACAACCGACGCAGATACACTCTTCGATGCTGTCGCTCGAGCAGGCGAGGCCCTCGACTGTCCGCTCGTCGGGGGAGATATCGCATTCGCCGATGGTCCGACCATCCTGACAGTGACAGTCATCGGCACGCCTCATCCAGAGCGCGGCCCGGTCACCCGAAGTGGGGCTCGTCCCGGTGACGCGGTGTGTGTCACCGGCAAACTCGGCGGTTCGTTCGCTTCGGGTCGCCACCTCGCGTTGACGCCACGCGTCGCGGAGGCATCGCAACTTGCCGATTCCCTCGGCACGCGGCTGACATCCATGATCGACATCTCCGATGGACTCGGGCGGGATCTCGCTCGCGTTGCCGAGGCATCCGGCGTGCGCATCGTCCTCGATGCCGCGGCTCTCCCTCGTCACGACGACGTCAGCACGTGGCTCGACGCCGCGTCCGACGGCGAGGACTACGAGCTTGCCTTCACCGTCACAGGCACACCCCCCGAGACCGCGCACGGCACGCCCATCACCGTGATCGGCATCGTCGAGGAGGGCGCCGGCTGTGTCGCGCGGGGAGATGAGGGGTCCCTGCACGACCTCACCGAGGCGGGGTGGGATCACCAGGCATGATTGATCGCACCACAGCCTCGGAGTCGGCGACCATCGACCTCGCCTCGGCATTTGCTTCGTGCCTTCGGCCAGGTGACGTGCTTGCGCTGCACGGCGATCTGGGGGCAGGCAAGACGCGATTCGTGCGCGGACTCGCTGTCGGCCTGGGCCTCGACCCTGCGGATGTCAGCAGCCCGACCTTCGTCATCGTCAACGAGTACGCCAGCTCGTCAGCACCGCTGATCCACATCGACGCGTATCGGCTCGAGCACCAGGAAGACCTCGACGCCCTTGGTTGGGACCGGATCTTCGACGGCACGTGCATCGTCGCGATCGAGTGGGCGGAGCGGCTCGCCGATCACCTCCCGCCCGATCGCTTCGAAATCACGATCGATCACGCTGGTCCGGAGCATCGCCGCATCGTCATCCAGCCGCCGCCGGGGCGCGAGGCTACCCTGTCGATGTCATGAGTGAGTCCACGACGCACACCTGCAGGACCTGTGGCAAGTCCATCACCGAGGAGACGGAGGCGTTCCCCTTCTGCTCGTCGCGCTGCCGCAAGGTCGATATGGGCAAGTGGCTGGACGAGGAATACCGCATCAGCCGCGAGATCAAGGACAGCGATCTCGAAACGGTTGACTGAGCCTCACTCCGAGCCGGTGGCGTAGATCTGAAGCCG
>JBCBTA010000165.1:0-7143 GCA_039818905.1 Planctomycetota bacterium | reverse complement strand
GTACCCGAGCGCCGCAGCGGCCTTCTGGCAGAAGAGGAACTTGTTGGGATCGCCACAGTCGAGCGACGCCGAGCAGTCCATCACCAAATGCAGCGCGAGATCCTCCTCCTCGAGGAAGAGCTTGAGGAAGAGCCGATCGAGTCGCCCGAAGATGTTCCAGTCGATGAACCGCAGGTCATCCCCCACGACGTACGGACGGTGATCGGCAAACTCGACCGACTCACCCCGCTTCTTGCTGCGCCGCTCCCCCTTCATTCGCCCGGCAAAGATCTTGCGCGACGCCAGATCGAGCTGCCCCAGGCGCGCAATGAGCTTTCCATCGAGGAGATCATCGATCGACGTCGGTCTCTGGATGGACTCGGTTCTCAGCATGCCAATGGGTCACTCACACCGATGTCACGGGCTCATGCCGCGTGGCGCTTACGATTTCATCGACGATCCGATCCGGATCAACACGATCGGCTTCCGCCTCGAAGTTGAGAATGAGCCGATGGCGCAGGGCCGGCTTGGCGATCTCCTCGATGTCCTTGTACGACACGTGGAACCGGCCGTCCGTCAGCGCACGCACCTTGGCCGCGAGAATCAGCGCCTGGGCCCCGCGCGGGCTGGCTCCGCATCGGACGTATCGGTTGGTGATGTCGCTGGCGAACTCGCCCTCCGGATGGGTCGCCAGGACCAGCCTGGCCGCGTACTCCTTGACGTGCGGTGCGACGATGGCATTTCGAACCAGGTGCTGCGCCTCGATGATGCCGCTTGCATCAAGTCTGGGTGAGACGGTTGGCGTTTCTGCACCGGTCGTGCGATCGACGATCACCAGGAGTTCATCGAGCTTGGAGTACCCGACCACGAGCTTGAAGAGGAAGCGATCGAGCTGTGCTTCGGGCAGCGGGTAGGTGCCTTCCTGCTCGATCGGGTTCTGTGTCGCCATGACGAAGAAGGGCGGCTCCAGCGCGTGGTGCTCACCGGCGACCGTGACGCTCTTCTCCTGCATCGCTTCCAGCATGGCCGACTGCGTCTTGGGTGTCGCCCGATTGATCTCGTCGGCGAGGACGAGCTGTGCGAAGATCGGTCCCTTCTGGAACTCGAACCTGCGGTGTCCTGTCGTCGGATCCTCCATGACGATGTTCGTTCCGATCACGTCGGCTGGCATGAGATCCGGTGTGAACTGGATGCGGCTGAACGACAGGCTCAGCGCTTCGGACAGGGTGCGGATCAGCATCGTCTTCCCGAGACCGGGCACACCCTCCAGCAGAACGTTGCCGCCGACGAACAGTGCCGTCAGGACGCCATCGACGACGTCGTGATGACCGACGATGACGCGACCGATCTCTTCCTTGACGCCGTGGAACGTCTCTCGGAATCGCTCGCACTGCGCCCGTACTTCCGCAGGTGTCTCGGCATGCTCATCAAAGGCCATGGTGGCGCTCTCCTTCTTGCTCTCGTGGCATCACGTGCCCTTTTCGCCGTCATCGTCCATGGATTCACGAGCGCGACGCTTGGCCTTGAGGAGGCGGGACATGCCCTCCTCTTCTTCGCCAGAGGGCGGCTCGGGTTTCTTCGGTTGCTGAATCACGCGCTCGGGGCGCTCCTGCTCGAGCTGGACGTCCCCGCCGCGGCGGATCTGGTCTTCGCTCGCCTCGAACTTCACTGCACGCTCCTCGGAACGCTCGGCAAGCCGCTCCTGGGTCCGCTGGCGGGCGGTCCGCAGCGCCCCAAGTTGGGCTTCGCTGGCCTCGCGCGTCCGATGTCCGGCACGCCGGATGCTCCGCACCATGCCGCCGATGTCGATGCGGACCCGCCGGACCGCGACATCCGCCAGGAACAGCCCGACGGCGCCCAGCGCGACCACCAGCCAGATGGGGCGCATCGAAACCGGCATCTCCAAGCCTTCCCGCTCGAAGAGCGAGCCACCGGTGCCACCGTCGAGCACGCGGCCACCGGTGACGTCGGCAACCTGCCGCAGCAGCGCGCTGTTGTCCGTCAGCGAGCGATGCTCATCAGCGAAAGCGCGCGTCACCGCAGCCTGGACCGAGCCGGACGCGATCTCGCCACCCTCGGTCGGCACGTCGTAGCGGAGGCTCACGAGATGGGAACCGGGGACGGACGAATCGAACGAGCCCTCGTACCGACCTGGTCCGGTCTGCGCCAGGGCCAGTTCCCCGGACGTCAGATCCGGCCCGATGACGCGGCCACGGAAGCGAGCAAAGTTCAGGCTCTCACCACGTTCATCCAACGCTGTCACGATGACCTGCGTGCGATCCCCACGCGTCTGTGTCACCACACCGACGTTGGCCGAACCGGTCGGACGCATGGCCCACCGCAGGTGCTGCTCCCAGAAAGTGTCGAAGCCGCCCCAACCCAGCCAATCGCTGCTCCACCGCGATGTCGCATCCGACGTGAATGCCACGGCACGCCCAAGACCCACCTGCCAGTGCGCGACGATGGGGTCGGGGTTGGGTTCCGGCGCCTTGACGCTGGTGATCGCCAAACCCTCGCGCTCCGTCGTCACGATGTAGCCCGTCAGACTCGGAAGCGACCCCATGCCTCGAATGGGCTGTGACGGTGCACCGGTGCGGCGCGGCTGGAACGGGTCGCCCTCCCAGATGAGCGACCGCTTCACGATCTGCGCTTCCTTGACGAAGATCTTGGGGAGGTTGGCAAGCTGCCCCGTCGTATTGACGAGATAGGCGTTGCCACCTGTCATCTGCGCGATGCGACGCATCCTGGCGGCGTCTCCCACCGTGCCCTGGTGCGGGAAGACACAAACCGTGCTGATGGTGATGCCCGCGGTGGCGAACTGCCGCAGCAGTGAGTTCGGCGGCGGCGTGGGATCGCCGTCGCTGATGACGATGACGTGCTTCGTTCCCGCGCGGGCGTTGTTCATCGTCGTATAGATGGTGCGCATGCCCGGGATGAACGACTGCATATCGCCGAAGGTCAAATTCGCGATCGCGGTGCGGGCGCCGCTGCCATCACCCTTGGCCTGCAACGGGTAGACGTACCGCTCGCCTCGCATGTAATCGAGCTCATAGATGCCGACCAGATCGAGACGGCTCAGCGAATCGACCGCGGCCTCTGCAACCTTCTGCCCCCAGAAGTTGCCCTGCGGCATCTCGCATGAGTGCATCAGCAGGGTCAGGGCACCGCGCGGCATCTGCCGCTTCTCGGGCACATCCATGCTGACCGGAAGCACCTCGGCGACCGGCGTTCCGAGCCAGCCACCGGCCCCGAAGGAGTTGGGACCTCCGACCATCACCAGACCACCACCGGTATCACGAACGTAGGACGCGAGCTCCTCTTGCTGCAGGCGGTCAAAGCTGCTGGCCGGCACATCGAAGAGCACGATGGCGTCGTATCCCTGCAGGTCCTCCTTGGTGCGATGTCCTGCGAGATCCGCACTCCGCACGTCAGCATCAACGAGTGTGCGGCCCAGTGCGTTGACCAGCGGCTGCGCCAGGTTGGCATCGTTGGCGTAGAAGAGCACCTTGCCCTCACTGCTCACGAAGGTGACCGCCAGGGCCTCGTTGTTGACGCGGATGGTGTCGTCATCTGCATCAATGGGCTCGAAGACGGCCCGGAATCGCCGTGGCCCGCCGCGTGATAGTGGAACGGGAATCGTCAGCGGGTTCTCACCGGCGGCGAGCTCGACCTGCACGCCGGCACCCGGTTCGTCCGGCGACAGGTCATACGGCACATCATCGATGAGCAGTGTCAGCCGACCGGACACAGGCGCGGTCGCGGTGAGGTTGGCGTAGACATCCACCTCCTGGCCCCGGCGGGCAGTCGCCGGTGCGACGAGCTCCTCGAAGATCACCTCGCGCCGGATATCGCGCCGCACTGGAACGACATCGATCGGGATGCCCGCAGAACGGGCACGATCCGCCGCGCGCAGGAGATTGCCCTCGGTCTCGTTGCCGTCGGAGATCAACAGGATGCGCGCTGCCGAGTCTTCCGGCTTGATCGCAAGCGCCATCGCGACGCCCTCGGCAAGATCCGTCCCTTCGCGTGCCCCTGGATCGAAGTCGATGGCGGGCAGCGTCTTCGAAAGCACCTCCTGCAAGGCCGCACCAGCCGTCGGTATCAGCTTCGCCAGCGCCTCCTCCGCCGTCACCACAACACCGAGCCGATCGGTTGACCGGCCCACCGCGCCGGCTTCGGTCACGATCTCCCGCGACGCCTCGATCAGGGCAGCCG
This sequence comes from Planctomycetota bacterium, assembly GCA_039818905.1. Lineage (GTDB taxonomy): Bacteria > Planctomycetota > Phycisphaerae > Phycisphaerales > UBA1924 > JBCBTA01. Next base: position 2,949 of record JBCBTA010000165.1, on the reverse strand, counting down.
GCATCGAGCGGCTGGCATCGACGACGACGAGGACCGAAAGGTCCTCCGCCTCGCGTCGCCAGTTTGGCTCAGCCAAAGCCGCGGCGAGAAGCGTCATCACCAGCAGTCGGATGGACATCGCTGCCCTGCGCGTGCTGGTCCCGAGTCCCGAGAGACTCTGCCGAGCGATCAACCACACCAGGAGCCACAGCACAGGTGCCAGAAGCAGCCAGAGCGGTCGATCGAACTGCACGGGGCCAACTACCACCTGCTCGCAAACCTCCCCGGAAGCCGGAAGCTCTGCACACGATGGTTCAACGAATCCGCAACGTACGCTGTTCGACCAATCACCGCGACCGCCCAAGGCGACGCCAGCTCTCCAACGCCGCGGCCTGCCAATCCCCACGCACCCAGGCCGTCACCGGTCGCCAGATCGATCAGCTGCACGCGGTTGTTGCCGAACTCGGCGATCAGCGCCCGCCCGTCCGGCAGGACCTCCATGCCCCACGGGTAGTCGAATGACCCGAGCTCGGCGCCGCGTTCGGCGCCACCCGCGCCCAACCAGGCGACAAGGGCACCATCGAGGTCGAATCGCCCGATGCGGTGGTTTGTCGCATCCACCACAATCAACTCGTTGGACGACGGATCATGGGCAATGCTCTGCGGCCTGTGGAATTCCACGCCCTCGCCCGCACCGGGTGCTCCGAAGGAGAACAGGTATGCAAAGGCGCTGTCGAAGACGCTGATCCTGTCGTTCCCGCCGTACTCGGCGACGTAGATGCGACCGACCGACTCCCCATCTTCCCCTGGGACGATCGCGACATCGGTCGGATAGATGAACTGACCCGGGCCTTCGCCGTATGTGCCGAATTCCGACTTCAGTGTGGCGGTTCCGCCGGGCTGCGGCTGCAGCACGAGAACGCGGTGCTGATGCGTGTCCGCCACGTAGATCAACCCATCGGGTCCGACAGTGATGCCGACCGGATTCCCCCGGGTGGTCTCGGGCAATTGGAACGCGATCGTCACCGGTACGCCCGGCTCGATGCGCTGCACCCGGTCGGTTTTGTCCACGACCCACAAGGCCGTTCCATCCGACGCGATGCCGCGGGGCTTGATGCACTGTCCGGGTGCGAGTCCCCGCGTCGCAATGACCTCTGCATTCGGGAGTGACTCGCCAGATGGCGGCTGACGATCACAGCCCACCAGCAAGACGGCCAGCAGCACGAAGGGAACGCGCGTTCGACTCGACGACGACAGCACGAGCAGTGTGATGACGCCGAGCGCCAATCCCCCACCGAGCAGCCAGATGCTCGCTGCAATCAGCTCCTGATCCCGGAGATAGTGGAGCAGTGAGAGCATACGTTGCGCCAGCGTACCCGGACCGGGCGGTGCAACCACAGCCGCCGCCTCGATTTCATGCAGGGAAAGTGCGAAGACTGCCAACCCGGCTCCCGCCAGAACCGTGACATTGCAGCGGACCACGGTCATCACCCACGGACGAAGTCCGCTCCCGGCATACAGGTCTCGCGCATCGCGGAGGCTGGCCGACTCAGAGCGTGCAATCCACCACCCAGCCAACGCGCCCACCGCGCCGAATCGCACGACATGCGCAACAACGACTCCCGCGGCGGTATCGCCCAGCCACGACAACCCGGGAAGACTGCCCGCAGCAAGGGTGCCAAATCCGATCAACACACCCGGGACGAACGCCGCACCCAGCCACGCCATGATGAGCACATGGGCGAATCGGAAGCGTTGTTGCGCACGCTCAATCGTGACGGCGACAAGCAGTCCGAAGCCCGCGGAGATCGCGGCAACCACTGCGCTGCCACCGAGCGAGGCGGCGTCGCCGTCCACCGACCAGAAGCGCCACAGCCAGCGCGCGTCATCCGAATGCCACACAAGCAGACCGAGGGGGACCAGCGTCGAAAGACTCCATACCCCTGCCGCAAGCACGACCCAGCCACGCCCGACCGAACGGTCGGATCCGTGTGAGGTGCCCACGTCCAGCGCACCTCGGAGGATCGCCGCACCGATCAGACAGCCCCCGGCGACACCCATGACAACCAAGGGCAGAGCACTGAGCCACAGCGTTCCATGTGACACCTGCTCAGCGAAGCCGAGCCAAATGACCAGCGTGTAAGTGCGTACACCGGCGACGTGCAGAGGGATCGCACTCCCGAGCATGATGAGCGCGATGATGCCGAAGGCGAGGACGATGCTGCCGCGGAGCAGCGATGCGATGACCAGACCGCGCTGCAGACGTGACCCGCCCGCGAGCCGCAGCGCATCGAGGGTCTCCCCGTCGATCCTGCGCGCACCCGCCCCGATGATGATCGTTGCAATGGGCCATGCCCACAGGGCCAACCCGCCGATTGCCTGAACCTGAGCCGCGGCTTGCCACAGGGTCGGCGAACTCGCTCGTTCGATCACATCACCCAGCATGGTGCCCGGTGCGCGGAGCAGCCCCCACGCCGTGTACACCAGCGAATTCGGCAGCAGCATCGGCGCGAGCAAGAGCGCTAGCCACCTCCCGCGCAGACGTCGCATAGCCCATGCACCTGGCAGTCCGAGCAGCACGGCGAGCAGCGCGATGCTTGCCGCCACGCCAAGGGTGCGCATCAGCAGCGGCATCCGAAGATCCACCGCGCTGCTGTCGGCGTCGGACTCCGTGACGATGGTGTGCACCGCCCCCAACGCCGGGATACCGAGGAGCGTGATGCATGCGAGCAGCGCGATCGCTGCGCAGGACCACGTCCACCAGTCTCTCATGCCGATGCGTTCACTCACCGAAGCACTTCATCAACCGCCTCAATCGCCTCCGTCATGCTCGCGGCGATATCGCCGTAGGGCAGATCGAGCGGATCAGACACTGCGTACTGCTCGAACGCACTCTGAAGTTCGGGGCGGATCGGGATGTTGTGTGAGTCGCTCTCGGCCAGCATCCGCTCGACGTCGGCACTGAGCAGG
>JBCBTA010000164.1:0-7158 GCA_039818905.1 Planctomycetota bacterium | reverse complement strand
AGCCCCGTCAGCACGATGAAGCCCGACGCGATGTACGAGAGGATCGTTGCGAGCAGGAAGAAGAGCTCGTTGATGCGCACGCGGCTGTCGATGCCCGATGTGATGCGCTCGGTCTTCCGGACCAGAATGTTCGAAGGCAGGGATTCGGTCAGCGATGCAATGATGGCGTCCAGGTCCGCACCATCGGCGCACACGATCTGGATCTCGTGCAGCCTGCCCGTGAGCCCCGTCGCTTGACGAAGTGCGCCGAGCGTCAGGTAGCCGCCGGGCTTGTCCACGATCTCAATCGTCTTGGGAAGCACGATGCCAACCACTTCCACGGTGCGCAGCCCGCCAGGCTTTCCGATGATCACCGCATCGCCGACATCGATGCCGAGTTCGTCGGCGGACGTTCGGTCGAGGATGATCTCGTCGTTGTTCTGCAGTGCCCGCCCGATGTCCGGTTCGAATTGGACGATCGACGCCTCCAACTCCGGATCGACGCCTTGGACGGACGCCAGCATGGGCTGGTCCCCGTCTCTGACACGGATGGAGATCGGCTCACGCGAGCGCGGCGAGACCTTCTCGACACCCTCCGTCGCGCGCACGATCTCAAGCAGCGCCTCGTCGAACCGCTCTCCGACGACTTCGCGCACTTGGAGGTCCGCCGTGCCGATGGTCGATGCGAGCCGGTACTCCATCCCGGCGTTGAGTGACGCCAGCGCGCACGCGATCGCGGCGACCAGCGACGTCGAGAGGGCCACCGCTGCGATCAGCAGGACCGTTCGATTACGCCGACCGGCTAAGTTGCTGATACTCAGCCGCAATATCGCCCGCATCCATCCCGTCCGTTTCGATGCGCCCGGTCACGCACCCGTCTCTGAGGTAGTAGACGCGCCGGCAATGGGCCGCCGCGGCTGGCTCGTGGGTCACCATCATCACCGTCATGTCATGCTCGCCGGCAACACGCCCGAGCAGACCCCACAGCTTTTCGCTGGAACGCGAGTCCAGATTCCCCGTCGGCTCATCCGCGAAGACCACCCGCGGCGAGAACAGCAGAGCCCGTGCGATGGCCACGCGCTGCTGCTCACCGCCGGAGAGCGCCTCCGGCCGATGGTCGGACCGGCCGCTCAGGCCCAGTTCCTCCAGCAGCGAGGTGCTGCGATCGCGCAGCGTGGCCGGGTTCTCGCCCGCCAGCACACCCGGAAGCTCGATGTTCTCGCGGGCCGTCATCGTCGGGATGAGGTTGAACTGCTGAAAGACCACGCCGATCTCGCGGCGGCGAAACCGCGTCAATTGCGCCTCGCTCAGGCCGTCGATCCGCCGGTCGGCGATGTGGATCTCGCCGCTGTCAGCGCCATCGAGGCCCGCCATCAGGTGCAGGAGCGTGGACTTGCCGCTGCCTGACGCCCCCATGATGGCGTAGAAGCCGGGCGACTCGACCTCGAGCGAGGCGCCACGCAGCGCTTCGACGGCCCGTCCGCCCGTGCGGTAGGTCTTGTGGACATCCTGACACTTGATCATCACGCGTATTCGCCGCCGCCGATTCGAGGGATTCGACCGACACCTGTGTTGTTCGGAGCCGGGCGCACGGCTGTGCAGGGTGCGGCGGCAACCCCAGTCACACTGGGTACTTCTCGTCGTACGTCGCGGCGTCCATCAGGGCATCGAGCGGGCCGGCGTCCGATGGCTTGATCTTCACCAGCCAGCCGCCGTTGTACGGATCGGTATTGAGCACACCGGGATCGTCGGCCAGCACGGCGTTGACCTCGACGATCTCACCCGAGACGGGGGAGTAGATGTCGCTGGTCGCCTTGACGGACTCGACCTCGCCGACGGAATCCCCTGCGCCGATGGCCGTCCCTGCGTCCTTGAGCTCGGCGTACGTGATGTCGGTCAGCTCGTTGATGGCGAACTGCGTGATGCCGAGGGTCACGGTGTCGCCGTCGGCGAGCAGCCACTCGTGCGAGTCGGTGTAGCGTCGATCGGTCGGTGATGCCATGGCGTGGGCTGCTCCTGGGCGGCTGTCGGCGGTCGTGTCTTCAGCGGTGTCGGCATGCTACCGCGGGCGTGGGGCGCCGCAAAGGGCTCCTCGATGCTTGCCTCGGCAGAGGGAGGTGGCGACAATCTGGCTTTCCAACGCAACGAAATGCTGTTCGTTGCGACGGATCTTTCTCCCCTCCAGGCGGTCCGGCTTCATGCTGGGCCGTCTTTTTCATTGCGCTTCCGCCAGTGGACGAACGTGCCCCGATTTGCGGTGGCGCGAACGGACAGTAGAGTGGCCGCTCGACCGATCCCGAGCACTCTCCACGATGCTGTTGACGCTTTCCGCCAGGTCGCTTGAGCCGCTGATCACCAAGGGTGAGCTGAGCCTCGTTGACTTGCCGCAGTTCGCCCGTGAGAAGCTCGACCTCAATGGCCTGACGCTGCAGGCGAGCCTGCTCTCGGGCTGGGGTATCCCGGACATCGATCGACTGCGTGACCAGGCCGACAAGGTCGGATGCCCGTGCCTGACGCTCATCGAGGAGCAGCCCCACCCGCTGAATCACCCGAATGACGACACCGTCGAAGCGTCCATCGACCGCATGGAGCGTGTTATCCGTGTCGCCCATCGTCTTGGGTGCAGCGGCGTCGCAATGGGTATCGAGGATGTTGGTGCCAAGGGTGACAACGAGCTCGTCCCCGATCGTCTGAAGGAGGTCGTGCTTCGGGCCGAGCGGATGGAGCTCAACCTGCTCATCTCGCCGCAACCTGGGCTGACGGCGACACCCTCGGACCTGACAGAACTGATCCGCAACGTCGGCGGCTTCCGCATCGGGTCCTTCCCCGACTTCGAAGCAGCCGCGGCCTCCGGCGATGCCCCTGCATATCTGCGCGCCCTGACGCCGTACGCCTCCGCCGTGACCGCCGCGGCGACCAAGTTCAAGGCCAACGGTGAGCACGAGCCATTCGACATTCGGGCCTGCATGCTCGCGGTCAAGAGCGTGGGGTACGAGGGAACGGTCTCGCTAGAATATCGCGGGTCGGGCGATGTCCTTGCCGCCTTGGAGGCGACGCGTGATCTCGTTCGGGCAGCATTGGAGGCCGAGGAATGAGCAGGGCCGCGACGTCGAGGCAGGTGCCCGTCATCGTCGAGCCGCACCTGACTCGCCCGGCAACCCCCAGCGCAGAGTCGCCTGAGATGAAGCGATTGATCGTGACCATCGACGGCCCCGCGGGAACAGGAAAGTCATCCGTCGCGCGCGATCTGGCCCAACGCCTCGGCCTTGAGTTCCTCGACACCGGTGCCATGTACCGCGCCGCGACCGCACTCGCCATCGAACGCCACGTCTCGCTGCGCGATGAGCAGGCCATCGTCACGCTTCTGCGCGAGGCGGATCTGCACTTCAACTGGCAGACGGACCCGCCAACGCTCATGGCCTCTGGCGCATCGATCATGGATCGACTCCGCGACCGCGATGTTTCCGCAGGCGTCAGTCCGGTGTCGCAGCTCGCCGGGGTCCGCCGCGCACTCGTCGAACTGCAGCGCCGCATCGGCGAGGCCCATCCGAGACTTGTCAGCGAGGGACGCGACCAGGGTTCGGTCGTCTTCTTTGATGCGGACATCAAGTTCTATCTCGACGCCGGCCAGCGCGTGCGAGCGCTTCGCCGTGCACGGCAGCTCGAAGCGATGGGACGCGATGCCGATGTGGATGACATCGAGCGCGAGATCGCCGACCGCGATCATCGTGATGCGTCGCGCGAGGTCGGGCCGCTGATTCGGCCCGACGACGCCATCACCATCGACACCTCGCAGCTGTCGCAGGATCAGGTCGTCGATTCCCTCGAGCGGACCGTCCGCGAGCGCATCCCGCAGGACATCCTCGCCAACACGACCGACGGGGCGCCGCGCCAGTCGTGACGGAGCAGGCCAAGCCAGCGTGGAAACGGTATCCGGCGATGGGGCCCTTCCAGGTCGCCCTGTACGTCTTCTGTCGCGGCACCTGCAATCTCATCTTTCAACTCATCTACCGGCGCATCATCCTGCACAAGGATCGCATCCCGACTGTCGGACCCGTGCTGCTCGTGGCCAACCATCAGTCGCACTTTGACCCACCGGCCATCGGCGGCTGCATGGATCGGCGCTCCTGCTCCTTCCTCGCGCGCGAGTCGCTGTTTCACAACCCGCTGTTCGGCTGGCTCATCCGCAGCCTCAACTCCGTCCCCGTCAAGGGAACGGCAGCGGACACCGGCTCCATGAAGGTCATCCTTCAGCGGCTCGAGAGCGGTTCGCCAGTCTTGATCTTCCCTGAAGGGAGCCGCACATTCGACGGCGCGATGCAGCCCTTTCTTCGCGGGGCGAGCCTGCTCATCAAGCGATCCGGCTGCGCAACGATCCCCGTCGCCATCGATGGCGCATTCGACGCGTTTCCCCGTACCGCGAAGTTCCCCAGGCTCTTCGGACAGCGCATCGCCGTGTCCTACGGCACGCCGATCTCCGCCGAAGAACTGCTCGCTGATGGTCCAAACGCGGCGATCGATCGACTGGCCCTGGAGGTCGATGCCCTGCGCATGGAGTGCCGGGCCGCACTGCGCGAGCGCACCGGTGGCCGGATCCCCGCCGAGGGTCCCGGGGATGCACGCATCGATCTCGAAGCGCTGAAGGCGGACTGATCAGACGCCCACGGCGTCGGCGTCTCGATCGCTCAGCCACCCGCCGTCCGAGCGCTCGCGCACCGTGCCGTCGCGCTTCCACGACCGCTCGCAGCGCGGCTCCTCGCGAAGGTCCTTCACGACGATGGTGTCGATCTCCGTGTCGAACTCCACACGACTGACGCCGAGCAGATCAGCCAGATCCCGTGCGTCGAAGCGCTCCAGCGTCCCGGCGGTCTTCGGCAGCACGAGCCCGGCATCCAGCGGATTGTCGAGATCGCCCTCGGTCCGCGTCTCCTCCAAAGCCCGCAGCGCGATCTCACGCGTCTCCATGACCGTCGGCCACGCATCATCTGACCGGATGCCGGTTGCCTCGGGGAACGTGCTCAGGTGCACCGACTGCATCGTGTCCTTCGGCTCGATTCCGCGCAACGCCCGCCATGCCTCGTCGGCCGTGTGCGGCAGCAGGGGGGCGAGCAGGCGCGACAGTCCGTCAGCAAGATCCCACAGCGTGCTCTGTGTCCGGCGCCGCCGCTCGGAGTCGGGACGATCGCAGTACAGCCTGTCCTTGACTGCAGCGAGGTACACCGAGCTGAGCGTGTCGTTGCAGAAGTTGTAGAGCTTGTGCGTGGCGCGGGCGAAGTCGTAGGACGTAAAGGCCTCGCGCACATCCTTCGCCAGCACGTCGAAGCGCGACAGTACCCACGCGTCGATGCTCGACGGCGGATAGTCGGCAAACGCGACGCACATACCCTCGCCGCTGGTGCAGTCCTTGCCCGGCGGCGACGGCACGAAGTCGCTGAGGTTGCTGAGCAGGAAGCGCAGCGTGTTGCGCACCTTGCGATACGACTCGCCGGCAGTCTTGAAGAAGTCAACGTCGGCCTTGATGTCGTTCTCGTACGGCGTCGAGGCGATCCACCACCGACAGACGTCCGCGCCGAACTCCTTGACGAGGTGTTCGACATCGAGCGTGTTGCCAAGGCTCTTGGACATCTTCTTGCCGTCCTTGTCCACCATGAACCCGTGGGTCAGCACGCTGGAGAAGGGACTGCGCCCGGTCGCACCGAGGCCCGGCAGCAGCGACAGCTGGAACCAGCCGCGATGCTGATCGGAACCCTCGAGATACAGGTCGATCGGGTAGTCGGTGCCGCCCGAACGCTCTCGCATCACTGCGTTCCACGACGATCCGGACTCGAACCACACGTCGAAGATGTCATGGCCCTTGCGCAGCCCGCCCAGATCGAGCGCTCGCATTGACTCCGGCAGGTCGGGGTCGGTGGAGGGGTCGTAGTGTCGCAGCAGGTGCGCAGGGGCCGCCTGGAACCAGGAGTGCGATCCCTCTTCACGGAAGCCCGCAGCCACGGCTCGCACGGATGCTGCGGTCAGCAGCACCTCGTTCTCGCCTGTGTAGAACGCGGGGATCGGCAGACCCCACGACCGCTGCCGACTGACGCACCAGTCCGGACGCGATTCCAGCATGCCGCGCATGCGATTGCGTCCCCAGCCGGGGATGAACTCGACGCGCTCGGCGGTCTCATCCATCGCGAGTTCGCGGAGCGTGCGTCCGGCATCCTTGGCAGGTGAGTCAACACCGACGAACCACTGCTCGGTCGCACGGAAGATGACGGGTGTCTTGCCGCGCCAGTCGTGCGGGTAGCTGTGCATGAAGGTGTGATCGTGCGCGAGATGACCGCTCGTGCGCAGATCCTCGACGATCTGCGCGTTGGCATCCCACACGCTCATGCCGCGGTACTGCTCCGGCACGCTGGCGTCGTAGACGCCGTTCTCCAGCACCGGGCAGTAGATCGGCAGCTTCTCGCGCAGACCGGTGAGGTAGTCGTCCGAGCCGTGTCCCGGCGCGGTGTGCACCAGCCCGGTGCCGTCTTCCAGCGTCACGTAGTCCGCCGCGACCACGCGGTACGCGTTGCCGGGTTCGGCGCCCACCATCGCAGCCTGTGGCTGGTGGCTGAAGTCCGGTCCGTTCGGCAGGAACGGATGCTGGTAGCGAAGCCCGACGAGCCGGTCACCCGTGGTCGTCGCAAGCACCTCGAGGTTCTCAACGCCCGCGGCCTTGGCAACCTTCTCCACCAGTTCGGACGCAAGGACGGAGTAGTTGCCGTCCAGCTTGGCCAGCGCATACTCCGCCTTCTCCTGCACGGCGATCGCGAGGTTCGCCGGCAGCGTCCATGGCGTCGTCGTCCAGATCATGAACGTCGGGCGCTGCCCGGGACGATCGTCGGCGGCAACACCGAACGCCTCGTACACCGCTTCGCCGTCCGCCGCTTCGAAGTCCACGAAGACGGAGATGTCCTCACGGTCGTAGTACTCCAGCTCCGCGTCGGCGAGCGCAGTCTCATTGGCGATCGACCAGTGGACAGCCTTGAGCCGACGGTACACCAGGCCCTGCTCGACCAGCGTCGCGAAGACCTCCAGGACGGCGCCTTCGTACTCGGGCTTCATCGTGAGGTACGGGTCGTCGTAGTCCGCGAGGGTGAGCAGGCGCTTCATCTGACCCGACTGCAGCTTCACGAACTTCTGCGCGTACTT
>JBCBTA010000163.1:0-7259 GCA_039818905.1 Planctomycetota bacterium | reverse complement strand
GAGCCGACGATGATGTCCCCGCGCATCACATCCGCGAAACGGGCAAGGTCGCCCTCGACCTGCTCGCCGAAGAGATTCCGCACGGCATCGCGGCCGACGAGCGGCGCCATCTGCGCTGATGAGAACAACGCTCTGAACGTACTGACGTCCCGATTGTCTTCCTGCCGCACTGCGGTGGCCAGACGAGATGCCCACAGATCGACCGATGCGACATCCGCGATCGAGATCGCCGACATCGCGGCGAGCCACGCCTGGCTCGGGCTCTCGCCAGCGGAGGCTTCGAGATACGCCCGGTCGAAGTATGAGAGCGCGGCGGCGCGATCAGCCGCGATGCGACCCATGAGGTAGTGCCCGAAGGAGCGCAGCGTGGGCGTCTGCCGCAGCGACACACTCGCGGGTCGAATCAGCGCACGAGCCTGGGGAATGCTCTCACCGGTGCGAGCGAGTGCCCGCCCGGTACGCAGGCCCTCAAGTTCAAGTTCGGCCCGCAGATATGCCGGAAGTTGCAGCACATCGTCATCCATGCGAAGCAGGAACGCAGCCGCGAGTGCAGGCGATTGGAAGTCCTCGGCAAGGCGGACTCCCACCAGTGCAACACCCGCTCTTCCGACGACATCGTCGCCGACGATGTCATCGAGTCTTGCAGTAAAGGCCGCGATGACACGCTTTCGCTCCTCGTTGATGCGCTCTGCGTCAATGTCACCGGCGACCACGGCAGACTCAAGACTGAGGATCGTGTCAGACAACTCGGCGACCACGGGAATCGCCGCCTCGGGAAGCAGGTCAAGAATGCTGACGCCGCCGCCATCGGCCGCATCAGCCGCGGGCGGCAATGCCTGCTCTTGCGCATGAGCGCCACCAAAGGTCGCGGTGAGCAACAGCAGGATGCAGGTGCATCGAATCATCAGCATCTCCACGTGTCCCCCACCACGGATCCGGCCGAAGCGGGCCGTCACCAGAGTATCCTTGCTCAAGCAACGAGAGACCAATACGAACGAGGAAACCTCGTCACGACGCCCGATTGCATGGTGTCGATACCGACCTCCACCCGCCTTGGTGGTTCACAGCGTATCCTGCGTCCGTGGATGACCTGTGGGAGTTCTCCCACAGTCGGTGAGCACCATCACGACAGGACTTCTCCGTGAGCAAGCAACTCGACACGATGACCGCGCAGCAGTGTTCAGCACCGCCCGCGACCTATGACGATCTCAAGGTGCTGTTCTTCAACTGCACGCTCAACCGCACACCAGTCCTCTCGCACACCGAGCACTTGATCGGCGTCGCGAAGAAGGTCTTTGAAGCCAACGGCGTGACCTGCAAGGTCATCAGGCCCGTTGACTACGAGCTCGCCGCCGGACTCGGCAAGAACATGGCCGAGACCGATGAGTGGGACCGCGATGACTGGCCCACGCTCCAGGCCGAGGTCGATGCCTGCGACATCCTCGTCGTGTGCACATCCGTCTGGCTCGGCGAAAAGTCCAGCGTCTGCAATCGCGTGCTCGAACGCATGTACGGCTACACCCACGACTTCAACGACAAGGGCCAGTACCGGGACTACGGCAAGGTCGGCGCCACGCTGATCACCGGCAACGAGGATGGCGTCAAGCACTGCGCCATGAACATCCTGTTCTCGCTCAGTCACATCGGCTACACCATCCCGCCCCAGGCCGATGCCGGCTGGATGGGCGAGGCCGGCCCCGGCCCCTCCTACGCCGACCCGGGTTCGGGCGGACCGGAGAACGACTTCACCAACCGGAACACCACCTTCCTCGCGTGGAACTGCATGCACCTCGCGCGCATGCTCAAGGACCAGGGTGGCGTGCCCGCACATGGCAACCTCCCCGACGCCTGGGATGCCGGATGCCGCACCGACTTCCAGAGCCCTGAGCACAAGCGCTGAGCCCGTCTCCCCTCGCCTTCGCCTCGCCAGATGCCCGCCTCTGCAGAGGTGCATGCACCGAGATATGGGGCGTCGAAAGGAACCGGATCACCGGCAACACCGCGGCGCGACCCGTCTGGCGCCGTCATCGCGTCACGGCTTCTCCACCCAGACGTCACAGCGTGACATCGCCAGCCCGCATGTGGCCCTTTGTACCACGCAGCCGGTCTGCACCCACCGATATCACGTGGCATGTCCGACGCGTTTCTCCGCATCGCAGCTGCGCTGACCGGGGTCGTCTTCGCGATCGCCGCCCTGTCGGCCCTCGGTTTCATCGCGATCGTCCTCGCCGAGCGCATCCGCCGCTGGCGGGCCGATCGTCTTGGATTCGGTGACTTCATCGACGCCGGCGCTCCACTGGAGCATGACCGGCTCGTCAGCGCATTCGATCATCCCGGCACACATGACGACGGCGCCGAGGTCAGCATCGTGCAGATGGGTGACATCCTCATCACCGATGGCACCATCATCGTGCAAGACCCCGCGCACCTCATGTTCGAGACCGAGACGCCCACGCCCTTCGACGAAGCGTTTCCCATCGGCCGCTTCCCCGTCGATGCGCTGGTGCTGACCGAATCCGGCGATCAGCGCATCGCCGCGGTGCGCATCGCCTTCAGCCAGAACCACGGCACGGCACTGTCACCCGCGTTCACCAACGAGTGGCGCGCCGCGCTCGCCAAGACGCGCCGGGAGCTGCCCTGGTTCGGCATCGACTCGGCAACCGCCGCCATCGGCACCGCGGCGTCCTTCGGCTGGCTCGCCGAACGACTCGCCGCCGATCCGGAGAACACCGAAGGTCTGGCACCCGGCACCCCCGACGGCACGAATCCCTACCTCTCCAACAACCCGGCGGACCTCTACACCACGCCCGCCAGTGGCGAGCACGCACTCTTCGTCGTGCTCTCCGGACTCGGCGACGGCACGGGGCAGTGTCTCATCGAACGCGACGATGCCAACCGCATTACGGCCCTGTACGTGGACTTCGGCATGCTCGGCGCGCCGCGTTGGATTCGTCCCGACCGCGCCCAGGCGGCGTGAGCTAGCGCCGCTTGGCGGAGATCCGCGCGGGCGAGGGAATGCGCACGTCCCACGCCAGCCCAACCTTGGACATGGTCCAGATCACCATGTAGCTGGCATCAAGCTGCCACCACGACAGCCCGTGCCGCGCCGATGTCGGAAACGCGTGGTGGTTGTTGTGCCAGCCCTCACCCATCGCCAGTACGCCGAAGACCGCGTTGTTGCGACTCTCGTCGTGGCTCCGAAACGGACGCGCGCCCCAGAGATGACAGATCGAGTTCACGCTCCACGACACATGATGCACGAAGAAGATGCGCACAAGCCCGCCCCAAATGAACCCCAGCAGTGCACCGATCCAACTCATTGTCAGCAGACCACCTAGCACCGCCGGCAGGAGCAGCCCGATCACAACCCACAGGGGAAACCAGCGGCTCATCCAGCACAGCACCTTGTCATCTCGCAGGTCGCCGGTGTATCGATCACGATCCGTGGGCGGCGGGTTGAAGAACCACCCCATGTGCGCATGCCACATGCCCTTGAGCACACCCCAGATGCCGCTGCCGTGCGTCGTCGGCGAATGCGGATCGCCCTCGTCGTCGCTGTGTTGATGATGACGCCGGTGGTCGGCAACCCAGTTCAGCAGCGGGCCCTCCACAGCCATCGATCCCAGGAACACCAGGATCACCGCGACGGGCTTCGGCGTCTTGAAACTGCGATGGGTGAACAGCCGGTGAAAGCCGACCGTGATCCCCAGTAGCGTCACGACGTACATGCCGACGAACAGCGCAAGATGCGTCCAGTTCAGCGCCACGCCCCACAGCAGCACCATCGCCGCGATCAGGCCGGCGAAGGGGATGAGGATGAGCCCAAGGTTGATCAGCCGAGCCTTGAGCAGCCCGGGAACCCGGTCCGCCTCCCGCGTCCGTGCAGAGAATGTTGTCACTGTGTCCGCCTGTGGTGAACGAGACCCGGCATGTGCCGGGCATTGGAGCATCTACGCGCGGAAGGGTATTGAAGCGGCCCTCCGTCCGCCCCGCCGGACCTGCCAACTGGGTCAGCTTTTCTCATTCTTCACCGATCACACTCGACAGCCGTGCCTGCGCCGGCAAGGGTTCCTCCGTACCCATGACCGAACAACCATTCACACAAAATGCCGGTGGAGCCGCGGCGTTCCTCTTCGGCACACGCCCGAGCGGGGCGACGTCCTACACACCGGTCGATCCGGAGATGCAGGATCCCGCGCTCGTGTCCAAGTGGTTCATCAAGACCACGCCGCGAACGCTGCAGATGATCGGCACGCTGCCCATCCTGAGCTTCGTCGTCCTCGCGATCTTCCTCTCCATCGTCCTCATCACGCTGTGGACGCTCGTCGCGCTCAGCATCATCCGTGTCAGCACCGCCGTCTTCGGCTCGATCATCCCCCTGCTCTGCCTCACTTCCCTCGGCCTCGGCGGACGACTGCTGCTCTCCGAAGCGCGGCGGCGACGGCGCGTCGTCCTCGAGCACGACGCCATCTCCGGACGACTCACCCTCCACGGCAGAGAACTCGACGCCGGGGCCATCGACGCCGTGGAACGCGTTGACTTCACCATCACCAACTCCGGGTGGGACATGGCCCACCTCGCGCACCAGGCTGAGGACGCACTGAATGCCGAGCGGGGCACCTCCTCCACCACGCGCATCCATCTGATCCTGCGCGAGCGGCTCGACGATTCGGACGCCATCGACCCCACCAGCCTGCAGCCGGGCATCCGCTTCCACGTCGTCGCCTGCACCCACCTCGGCCTGCGGCGGCACGGCAAACGGCTCGCCACCCGTCTCGGCGTACCCTATGAGACGTCCAGCCTCGGTGCGTTCATCATGACGACGCCGGCTCCTCCGGCATCCGCTTGAGGAACCACCCTTCCGGCCCACGCTTCCGGCTCATTGACGAATTTCTTCGTGAATTTGATTGACTGACGAAGGTCTTCGTATAGTCTTGACGAAGAACTTCGTCAGAAGGACACGTGTTCCATGCCACGCAAGCAGAACCCGCGCAAGCCGACCGAGGCCGAACTGGCCATCCTCGCCGTGATCTGGGAGCGGGGACAGACCACGGTCCGCGAGGTCTTCAACGAGCTCGGCGAAGAGCAGGGCGTGGGCTACACCACCGTCCTCAAGCTGATGCAGATCATGACGGAGAAGGGCCTCCTGCAGAAGGACGTCTCGGTCCGGCCACAGGTCTTCACAGCCACACGTCCACGCTCACAGATGCAGCGGGCCCTGCTGGGCGATCTGATGGATCGCGCGTTCAGCGGCTCGCCGGGCAGCCTGGTCCTGCAGGCGTTGTCGATGAAGCAGTCAACGCCGCAGGAGCTGCGCGAGATCCGCAGGATGCTCGACGAGCTCGAAAGCGACGAGTCCGTGGGAGACGACATCGAGGGAGGCGCACAGTGATCGACGTGTCCACCATCATGGCGGCCCTGGGAACAGCCGTGCTGCACTTCATCTGGCAAGGCGCCGCGATCGGCGTACTCGCCGCGCTCATCCTTGCGACGACGCGCCGCTCGAACGCGCCGATGCGCTACGCCACCACCTGTGTCGCGATGTCGCTGTGCTTCGCCGCCTTCACCACGACGTTCGTCCTTGCCGTGCTGCCACCGTCCGGCCCGCAGCAGAGCGTGGCGACGTCCGCCCAATCCATCGCCGCCGCGCTCTCGACAGCTGCGGTCCAGTCGCCTGACTCCTCCGGGCGCCTGATCGATACCGTCGCCTGGCTCTGGCTGGGCGGCGTCATCTTCTTCGCCGTGCGCTTCGGCCTGCAGTGGCTCTCGGCACGGCGATTGACCATGACCGGGACGGCGCACCCCGAGCACCAGTGGACCCACGCCTTCGACGAACTCAAGCGGCAGCTTGGCATCAGCGCACACGTGCGGATGCTGCGCAGCACGCTCGCCGAGGTCCCGATGGTCGTCGGCTGGTTCTCGCCAGTCGTGCTGGTCCCCGCGTCGGCGTTCAGCTCGCTGACGCCGGAGCAGCTCCGGGCTGTGCTCGTGCATGAGCTGGCCCACATTCGACGGCACGACCACCTGTTCAACGCCGCGCAGATCGTCATCGAGACGATCCTCTTCTTCCACCCGGTGACGTGGTGGCTCTCGAAGCAGATCCGCGCCGAGCGTGAGCACTGCTGCGACGAGGCAACCGTACGCACGACGCCCAACCCCCGCATCTTCGCCGAGGCCCTCGCCCGGCTGGAATCCACCCGCACCCGACGCGCTGCCATCGCAGCCACCGGAGGTCCCCTCATGGATCGCATTGCACGTATCGTTGGCGCACGCACGCCGTCACGCCGGTCCTCGATCTGGCGCAGCGCGCTGGCTCTCGCCGCCGGGACCGCCGTCGCCGTCACCGGCATCGCGCACGCCGCCGGCGATCTCGAACGCGAGTCCGGCGACGACATGCTCCAGGTGCTGCGGCAGATCGCCGTGAACACCGATCCCAGCAACGAGCACCTCCGTGAGCTCTACAACCTGCTCGTCGTGCAGGAATCACTGCAGCAGCAGGAGTTCGATGCGTACCGCGCACATGTGCAGCAGCGCATCGATGCCGCCGTGGAGGCGGGGAAGCTGTCCCCCGAGGACGCCGTCACCAAGATGGCCGAGGTTGATCAGGACCTTCGCGAGAAGGCGGAGCACCAGTACCTGATTGAGGTCTTCCAACTCACCGAAGGCGAGGCATTCTTAATCGTCACACGCGAGCGCCTCGACGAGGCCGTCGCGACCGGCGAGCTCTCTCCCGAAGAAGCCGAGGCCAAGCTCACCGAGATCCGCCGCAGCATCGATCTTCGCCGCGAGTGGAGCGAGACGGTCGATGCCACGGCGCAGGAGATCGATGCTGCAATCGCCGCTGGCGAAATCACGCACGAAGAAGGTCTTCGCAAGATGGAAGAGCTCGAGCGCGGCTTCAAGATGCGCATCGAGATGCGCGAGGTCGAGGCCAAGCTGGACTCCATGGTCGCCTCAGGCGAGATGACGCGCGAGCAGGCCAACGAGCACCTCGAAGGATTGCATCGCAAGCTGATTGCGCGCGAGCATCGACACCAGGGCGAAAAACTCCACCGTGGCGAAATCGACTGGGATGGGATCAAGACTCGCGTGGAGGGCGCCGTCGAACGCGGGGAGATCACGCGAGCCGAGGCCGATCGCATCTACGCCGATGTCAAGAAGCATGGCGCACGCGAAGGCAATGACAGGCAGCGCGAAAACGATGTCGCCCAGGCACTGCTGGATCTCGGCATCGATCGGGCGAATGTGCGCGAGGTGAT
>JBCBTA010000162.1:0-7272 GCA_039818905.1 Planctomycetota bacterium | reverse complement strand
CGAGCCGCCGGCGCCGATCGAGGAGAGCATTCCAGTGATCCCGCCGTCCCAGCCGGCCGACGATGCTGCGGGCGACGAGCCCGCGACCGAAGGTGAGGGCGGCTGATCCTCCGACCCAGCACAACAGGAGTGCGTTCGTCGTGATCCGCAGCATGACCGGCTTTGGTGACGCGTCGGCGGAGTTCGACGGTGTGCACTACTTCCTCGAAGTACGAAGCCTCAACAACAAGTACTTCAAGGCGTCGATCCGGCTGCCTGAAGAGTTGCAGGGGCTCGAGCCCGTCCTTGAGTCCGAGCTGCGCCGTCGTCTGACGCGCGGCACGATCACACTCGTCGGGCGCGTCACCAGCGTCACCGAGTCCGCGGCTTTCGAAATCAACCACCAGGCTCTGGCGCGGTACGTGCAGCAGCTGCGCAACACGCCGCAAATCGCCGATGGCTCGGTCAATCTCGATGCCGGGTCGCTGCTGAGCCTGCCGGGCGTCCTGCAGCCGCCCCGCGACGAGGAGGAGCGGCTCGACCACGCTCGCGACGCCTTCCTCAAGCTGCTCGACGAAGCGTGCGCCCATCTGATCTCCATGCGCGAGCGCGAGGGGCTGCTGCTGGTCCAGGACCTTCGCGGCCATCACGACGTCATCGAGAAGCACCTCGTCACGATCCGCGATCGTGCCCCGACGGTGGTCCAGGAGTACGAGCAGCGCCTGCGGGCACGCGTCGAATCGATGTTGTCCGACGCCGGCGTGTCCGTCGAAGGCGTGGACCTGATCCGCGAAGTGGCGGTGTACGCCGAGCGCAGTGACATCGCCGAGGAGATTGCGCGGCTGACGGGTCATCTCGAGCAGTTCCGCGGCATGCTGACGGAATCCGACCAGCGCCCCATCGGGCGCACGCTGGACTTCCTGACGCAGGAGATGCTCCGCGAGGCGAACACGATCGCCAGCAAGTCCGGCGATGCGGAGATCTCGCGCGGCATCGTCGAGATCAAGGGCGCGATCGATCGAATCAAGGAGCAGGTGCAGAACGTGGAGTGACCACGTCGAGCCCGACTGCAATGTCCGGCGAGCCCCCCAGCCTTGACCCACCGGAAGAGCCGGTCTCTCCCGCACCCGGGCCGGAAGAAGCCCAGGCCGACCTCGATCTCGGCGATCTGGCGATCGTGCTGTCGCACTACGACATGGGCGTCATCCGCTCGATCACACCCATCGACCGCGGCGCCGGCGGCACGGCCAAGTTCCTGGTGGACTGTGAGGGCGGTCGGTTTGTGCTCAAGCGCCGCGTGGAGCGGCGCGAGGAGATGTCACGCGTCGCCTTCACACACGCGGTGCACATCGAGCTGATCAACAAGGGCTTCCCCGCTCCCACACTCATCGGAACCAAGCGCTCGCGCTCTTCCATCGTCGTGCACGCCGGGCGGCTGTACGAGCTGATCCAGTACGTCCGGGGATCGCGCTGCGATCACTCCGAGCAGCAGACGAGAGAGGCGGGGGCCACCTTGGCACGGCTCCACGAGGCCCTGGTCGATTTCGTCTCGCCAACGCCACCACCCTTCGGCACCTTTCACGATGCCCAGCGGGTCGTGGGGCAGCTCGAAGCGATCGGACGTGCGGAAGGGCCCGCCCTGACGCAGCTGCTCGATCGCTACACCGAGGCGGCCGGCCGAGCCGAGGATTGCGGCGTCAAGGCATGGCCGGAGCAGGTCATCCACGGCGACTGGCACCCGGGCAACCTGCTCTTCTCCGGGACGGCGGTCGCGGCGGTGCTCGACTACGACACCGCGCGGATGGCCGCCCGAGCGATCGACTTGGCCAACGGGGCTCTGCAGTTCAGCATCACCCGTGAATCAGGCGAAACCCGTACGTGGCCCGATCATCTCGACGAAGACCGGTTGCGGGCCTTCCTGACCGGGTACGATGAGGGATCGAATCACCCGGTGAGTCGGGCGGAGCTCCAGGCACTGCCATGGCTCATGATCGAGGCGATGGTCGCCGAAGCCGCGGGCCCGGTTGCAACGACCGGACGGTTCGCGGCTATAGAAGGAGGAGCGTTTCTCCGCATGGTCGGTCGCAAAGTCGCGTGGCTCCGGGAGCACGCAGATCGGCTCGCCAACTTGATGAACTGACCATGACCACTCGCTTCCACACAAGTCTTGCTGCTGCACTGCTCGTCGGAGTCGGCTCCATTGCGCACGCGCAGGTCAACACCACCAGGGCAGCCGATATAGACCGCCTCGTCGCCGAGCTTGACGCCGATGACTTCGAGCAGCGCGAACGCGCCTCGATGGCGCTTCGCACGATGCCGGGTCTTCGCCAGCAGGACCTCATTCGCATGATGCGGGCACCGGGCACCAGTCCCGAGCAGCGACTGCGTCTGCTGGACGCCGCCAAGGTGCGCTTCTATGAGGCACCCCGGCCGGGCATCGGCATCGCGTTCGGATCCGCCCGGGCACGCGGCGACAACTCGATCATCATCACCACCGTGCAGGACGACATGCCAGCGGGAAAAGCAAAGCTGCTGGTGGTGAACGACATCTTCCGAGCCTTCGACGGCGTTGATCTGGCCACCTTCGAGAATGGCCAGGAGGCCGAGCGGTTCATCCGGGCCTCCATCTTGTCGTACGCGCCCGGCGGACGCATCCCCGCAATCGTGGACCGTGGCGGAGTGCGCGTGCATGTGGATATTCCGCTTGGCGGCTGGGAGGACCTGCAGAATCCGAACCGCCCGCCACTGACGCTGCTGCACGATGCGTGGCAGATCCACATCGAGCGCGAGAAGCTCGCACTTCCCGCGATGCGGCGACTTAACTGCGCGCCGGAGACGCCGTCGCGCCCGATACCCAACCGCCGTCTCGGCGGTCTGATCGCCGCACCGCTGCAGGTCGCGGCGGACGCACAGACCAGCCGCCGCCTCTTCGCCAATCAGCAGGGCGTGCAGCGGGTCGTGGTCAACAATCAGCGGGCCGATGTGCGACTCAACCTCGCGCAGCAGCAGGCACGCATCCAGCGACTGCGCCAAGCCAACGGCAACATCAACAACTTCGCCCTCAACAACAGCGCCGAGCAGCGCCGCGAGATCAAGCGCCGCAAGGCGAACAACGAGTCGCTGCTGGCCAACCGACTGGCCGAGCGCCTCGACCGCATCGGCGCGGAGATGGCACGTGCCCGCGTCTCGCTCACGTCGGCCTCGACGCCGGCAGAGCGTCAGCTTGCCGAGTCACGCCTGCGCGATCTCGGCGACGAGTTCGACAGCATCAACGCAGAACTGTCTGCGATCCTCGGCGTCGAAGAGCCGATCGCCGAGGCATCGGTCGAGGACGACGTCGAGCCCATGCGGCGCTGACGCGGTCCTCAGGACCAACCCATCAGTTGGCGACGATGTTGACCAGCCGCCCCGGCACGATGATGACCTTGCGCACCGTCTTGCCCTCCAGCAGTGCGGCGATCCGCTCGTTCTGCAGGGCCAGCGACTCCACGGCCTTCTGATCGGCATCCGCAGGCACCGTGATCTTGGCCCTGACCTTGCCGAGAATCTGCACCGGCAACTCGACCTCATCGTCGGTGAGCATCGCATCATCGAACGCGGGCCACGGCGCATCGACGATCGACGGTGGATGCCCCAGGCGCGACCACAGCTCCTCGGCGAGGTGCGGCGCGAAGGGCGCCAGCACGCGGGCAAACCGATCGAGCTGATCCGACGACAGGCCACCGGCCTTGGAGGCGGCGTTGACGAACTCGATCATCGCGGCGATCGCCGTGTTGAACGACAGTTGCTCGATGTCCTCGCCGACCTTGGCGATAGTGCGATGCAGCAGTTTCTCGGTGCCGTCATCCGGCGCGTCGCGCAGGGTGAGCGTGCCGGCCTCCTCATCGATGACGAGGCGCCAAGCCCGCTGCAGGAAGCGGTACAGGCCGATCGTGTCACGGGTGTTCCACGGCGCGCTCGCCTCGAGCGGGCCCATGTACATCTCGTAGAGACGGAAGGTGTCGGCGCCGAACTCCTCGATGATGTCATCGGGGTTGACGACGTTCTTCAGGCTCTTGGACATCTTGGCGATGATCTGCGCCACCGGCTCACCCGTTGCCGTCTCGATGTACGTGCCTTCGCCCCGCTCCTCGACCTCGTCCATCGGCACGAGACTCTTGTCCTTGCGCTGGAAGGCGTGGCTGAGGATCAGACCCTGATGGAACAGCTTGCGGAAGGGCTCGGAGCTGGAGACCTCGCCGAGATCGTGCAGCACCATGTGCCAGAACCGGGCGTACAGCAGGTGCAGCACCGCGTGCTCGGCCCCGCCGATGTACAGATCGACGCCGCCCTCGCCCATCCAGTACTCCTCCGCCGCCTTGTCCACGAAGCGTGAGGAGCAGCCCGGTGCGCAGTAGCGCAGGTAGTACCAGCACGACCCGGCCCAGCCCGGCATGGTGTTGGTCTCCCGGCGGACGGGCGCGCCCGCGGGCAGACCCTCGACGTGCGCATCGCCCGCGGAGGTGGTGACCCACTCCGGCGCATTGTCCAGCATCGAGCGAGGCTCTGCGCCTTCGATCGGCGTGTAGTCGTCCAGCTCCGGCAGCACGACGGGCAGCGCATCAAACCCGACGCCGTGATGTGTCTCGCCTTCGCAGTGCACGACTGGGAAGGGCTCACCCCAGTACCGCTGGCGACTGAACAGCCAGTCGCGCAGCTTGTAGGTGATGGCGCGCTTGCCGTGCTTGTGCTCCTGCAGCCACGCGATGATCTTCGTCTTCGCCGGCTCGACCTCCAGACCGTCGAGGAAGCCGCTGTTGATCGCATGACCTTCACCGGTGAATGCCTTGCCGTCGAAACCCTCGGTGGGCTGCACGGTGCGGAGGATGGGCAGGCCGAAGGTCTCGGCGAAGTCCCAGTCGCGCTGGTCCTGGCCCGGCACGGCCATGATGGCCCCAGTGCCGTAGCCCATGAGCACGTAGTCGGCGATGAAGATCGGAATGCGCTCGTCGTTGACCGGGTTGATCGCATACGCGCCGGTAAAGACGCCGCTCTTGACCTTGTCGTCCGTGGTGCGCTCGAGATCGGAGCGCCCCGCCACGTATGCCCGGTACGCACCGATGACGCCCATCGGCGAGACCGTGGAGTCACGCAGTTCGGCGGCGCCGTCGAAGCCCTGGGCGACCCAGGAGCGCGGCACGGTGTCGCCGTACTTCTCCGGCATCAGCTCATCGACCAGCGGGTGCTCTGGCGCAAGCACCATGTATGTCGCACCGAAGACGGTGTCCGGTCGCGTGGTGAAGACGCGAATGCGCCGACGTCCCGCCGGGAAGTCGATGTACGCACCTTCGCTGCGCCCGATCCACTCGCGCTGCATCGTCTTGGTGGAATGGGGCCAGTCAACGTCGTCGAGGCCGCGGAGCAGGCGGTCGGCGTAGGACGTGATGCGGAACATCCACTGCTTGAGCGGCCATCGCAGCACCGGATGTCCACCGCGCTCGCTGCGCCCATCGATCACTTCTTCGTTGGCCAGCACCGTGCCGAGCTTGGGGCACCAGTTAACGGTCTGCTCGGCGAGGTACGCGAGGCGGGCATTGTCGATGATGCTCTTGCGCCGCTCGGTGTCGATGCGATCCCACGGCTGGGCGTGATCGTGGCTTTCCTCGCCCTGCTGCGCGATGTCGCCGGAGGATGTGACCCGGGCCTCGCCCGATTCGAGCATCGATATGAGCACTTCGATCGGACGAGCCTTGTCCTGGCGCCGGTCGTACCACGAGTGGTAGATGCGCAGCCAGATCCACTGCGTCCAGCGGTAGTAGTCCTCGTCGATGGTCGCGAACTCGCGCGACCAGTCGTAGCAGAAGCCGAAGCGCTGCAGCTGACGGCGGAAGTTGTCAATGGCCTTGCGCGTCGTAACCGCGGGATGCACACCTGTCTGAATGGCGTACTGCTCGGCGGGCAGACCGAAGGCGTCCCACCCCATGGGATGCAGAACGTTGAATCCCTTGGCCCGCTTGTAGCGGCAGATGATGTCTGTCGCGGTGTAGCCCTCGGGATGACCGACGTGCAGCCCGGCGCCCGACGGATACGGGAACATGTCGAGGCAGTAGAACTTGGGCTTGGAAGCGTCGAACCCGGGCTCTCCGGGGTTGGGAACGCGGTAGGTCCCCTGCTCGGCCCACACCGACTGCCAGCGCGTCTCGATGGCGTCAGCCATCTGCGCGTCGTAGCGGTGGGACGGGCCGGCGGCCTCCTGTCCCGGGTGCGTGTGTGTCTCGGTCTGATCCGTCATGGCGGGCCCAGTCTACGCACACCCGACAGCCGTGGCATCAGCGAAATCGAATCGCCGTTCCTGTCAGGATGGCCACATGCTCGACGTTCGGCGTGGTCAGGTTGCCGACGGAGGTGTTGGCCACGCCCCGCCGGCGCTGCTCGGTATCACTGGAAACGGCGGTTCGCTGCATGTCGGTGCGCACATCGACGACGGCGTTGGCCCCGAGCTTGGCAGCCGCCGCCCGGAGGCGCTCGCTCGCATCGGAGACGGCGCGGCTGGATGAGGGCATGGGCGACGACCGAGCAGTCAGCCGGGCAATCTCGATGTGATCACCGCGGGGACGGGTCGGAACGACCATCAACGAGCCGACAGGCGTCGGCTCGAACCGCTGGCTCGTGAGTCGGTTGACCGAGACGCTGCCGCCGCTGCATCCGCACAGCACGATCGCCGCCAGACCAATCGCGCTCCATCGAATCCCTGCTCGCATGTGCAGCCTCCTCAGGTTGCCAGTGCGACGCCGGCCTTCTCGGCACGGCTGGCCAGCAGCTTCTTCGCCTCTCCGACGAGATAGAAGCTGCCCGTCACGCAGATCAGATCGTCGCGCCCCGCGGCACGCCCTGCGATTGAGAGTGCGTCGTCGAGATTGGCGGCGACCTGGCACATCTTGGCGCTGAGCTCACCGAAGCGGCGGGCCAGCTCTGAGGGATCCATCGCGCGCGGATTGCCGCGGGCCTTGGTGAAGATGACCTTGTCCGCCCCCAGCGCGACGCGGCGGAGCATCTCATCGACGTCCTTGTCCGAAGCGCAGCCGAAGAGCATGACCATCGAGTCATACGGAATGTGCGCACCGATGGATTTCACCAGGGCGGAGACCGACGCCGGATTGTGCGCACCGTCGAGCAGAATCCGCGGCTCGCGCCACACCAGCTCCATGCGACCGGGGAGTCGCGTCTTCTCCAGACCCTCGATGACGCTGGGCTCGGGAAGCTCGAAGCCGCGCGACGACAGCTTGTCGAGCACCGCGAGCACAAGGCCACAGT
>JBCBTA010000161.1:0-7306 GCA_039818905.1 Planctomycetota bacterium | reverse complement strand
CGGTGTCGAGTCCATCAGGCGCTAGCTCGACAAGCCGTGATGCGAGCAGCCCGGAGAGTCGGAACGGCCCGACGCCCGGCAGACTCGGCAGATCCGCCTCCATCCCCTGGCGCAGCGCCTCGCGGATGGTGGGGTGATTGCGTCCGAGGTTGAACACCGCGTAGCCGCCGAGGCAATCGATGTACTCGCGGCCATCCCGATCGTAGAGGTATGCACCCTCGCCCCGGACGTACTCGATGTCATATCCAACGGTTCGAAGCATGCGCGCGAAGGAGGGATTGACGAACTGCGCATGCAGATCGACCGTGCGGCCATCAACAGTGGCAAGATGTGTTGACAGATCGAAGGATGATGCTCTCGTCATGCTCGCTCCTGAGCATGGATTGTAGAATCCGACGATGGCGGCGCCGACCGAGCAGCGAGAATCCCACATCGATCGTCTCGCGGCTACCTGGAGCCGCATCGTCCATCGGCGTGCGCTGCTTCTGCTCGGGGTGGCTGGGGCTCTTGCCGCCGCCGCTGTCTGGGGAGCGGCGACCTCGCTGGAGTTCCGTGGCGACCGGAACGATCTGATCGCGTCGGACATTCCCTGGAATCAGGATTTCATCGAGTGGTATCGCGGTTTTCCAAGCGCGACCGACATATTCGTTGCTGTGGACGCGCAGGACGATCGCATCGCGGCTGAACGGGTCGTCGAGGAGATCGGGCGGCAGTTGCAGGGTGAGCTGTTGGTGTCGCAGGTGGAGTGGGGGGCGTGGCGTTCGGAGTTTGCTCCCATCGCCGCCCGATTGCAGCCACCCGACGCGTATGCAGCACAGGTCGAGGAGGCGTTGGCTGGGGCGGCGGTGCTGCAGCCCCGCACGGTTGCCGGACTGCTGCGCTCGATCGCCGGTGCGACCGCAGGAGAGAGCGACAGCACGCGCGCACGCGAGAGTTTGCTGCAATTGACCGACATGATGCGATGGGTTGGTGATGCTCTCGAGCAGCCGGAGGATGTGCCCGGTCAGAGTCCGTTGCGCAGGATGGTCGAGACGGATGTCTGGCGTTTTCTCGAATCACCCAACGGGCGGTTTCTGATCATTCGAATCACACCCGTGTCTACGGACGGTGGCGCCCACATCTTCGAGGAAGCGGTCGTTCGGATTCGTGAGGTTGTGGAGGCATCCCGTAGCGCAGGCGCATCAATGGATATTGGTGTCACGGGCGCGGATGCGATCGAAGTGGATGAGACGCTCTCGATCATCCGCGATGCCACGGTGTCCTCTTCGATCGCATTCGTCGTGATCTCGATCCTGGTGTTCACCTTTGCGCGATCGTTCCTGCTGCCGGTGGTCCTGCTTGTCACGCTGCTCGTGGGCATGGCGTGGTCGATGGGGTGGCTCGTCCTCTCAGTCGGCCATCTGCAGTTGCTCAGCGTGGTCTTTCTCGCGGTGCTGCTCGGTCTGGGGATCGACTTCGGCGTGCATTTCACCAGCGCGATGCGAGCCGCGGCGGAGATGGGCGATACGGGCGATTTGCTGGCTGCCGGACTCTCGAAGTCAGCACGTGGCATCGTTGCCGGCGGCGTGACGACCGCGGCTGCCTTCGTTGCGCTGTCGCTCACGGATTTCAGCGGGATCGCCGAGCTCGGCATCATCGCCGGAGGTGGGTTGCTCCTGTGTCTCGCGGCGACCTTCATGGTGCTCCCGGCGCTCATCGTTGTGATGGATCGCGCCGGTGCACGATGGATGCGTCCGCTCGCGCGTCCGCTGCCGATGATCGGTCGGGCCCGGGCGGTGCTCGAGCGGCACGGCCGCACAGTGTGGCTGTCGGCGATCGTCGTGCTGGCGATCCTCGCCGTCATCGCGGTGCGCGTGCGATTCGACTACGACCTCATCCGTCTGCAGCCGGAAGGATTGCCATCGACACAGTGGCACCAGCGTCTGATGGAGGAGGGCGGCGTCTCGGCGTGGTACGCGGTGAGCGTGGTTGACTCGGTCGAGGAGGCTCGCCGTCTGACGGAGGCATATCGCGGGCTGGAGGTGACGGGTCGTGTGGGCGGGGTTGCCGAGCTGTTTCCGCCGCACGAGCAGGAGAACCGGGTACAGGCGGCTGAAGCACGCGCGCGGCTCTCTGAACTCGAGTCGTTCGTCTCGAACGACGCATCGACGCTGCCACAATCGCTGCAGGCGCTGCGTGTCGCCGTGCGTCTGGCATCGGGGAGGCTGGGCGAGATGCCGGACGGCTTCCCGGCGATGATCGAAGCGCTGGAGGGCGAGATCGATCGATGCGTGGCGCTGGCAGACGGTCTCGGACCGGAGGCGGTCACGTCCGTCGAAGCTGCGCTCGATCGGATGTACATCGAGGATCGTGAGATCGTCCTGGATCGCATTCGGTCGATGGTGGCGGGGCGCGACGTTGAGCCGAGCGACCTGCCGCATGCATTCCGCACATTCTTCGTCAATGAGACGGATCCTCAGCGGCCGCGGTATGCCGTGGAGATTCACCCGCGGGCACCTGCTGCGGGTGAGAGTGTGCTCGCACGGCCCTTCGTCGATGACTTCGAGCGTGCGCTGGAGAAGGTCGATCCGCATGTCACCGGCGTGCTTCTGCAGATCGCCCGGTCAGGATCGTTGATCCGCGAGGCGTTCATGCAGGCGGGGATCTACGCAACCGCAGCGGTGCTCGTGCTGCTCATCGGCGCGTTGCGTTCGGTGCGCGCGGCACTGGTGTGTCTCGTCCCACCGCTGGCCGGGTTTCTGGTTGCGCTGTCGTGGCTTGTCCTGAGTGGGGGGGCGCTGGATGCCGCCAACATCATCGCGCTGCCGCTGCTGTTCGGCATTGCGGTCGATGCCGGAGTGCACATGGTTGCACGTGCTCGCCGGTCACCGGATGAGCCGCCGCTCGGGCTGACGCACGGCACCGGCTGGTCGATCGTGCTGACCAAGCTGACGACGCTGATCGGTTTTGCGGCGCTGATCATTGCCGAGCATCGAGGGTTGCGCAGCCTCGGCATGCTGATGAGCGTGGGGCTGCTGACATCGCTCGTGGTGTGCCTCTCGATCATGCCGGCAATGCTGGCATCGCTGCACGGGCGCAGGCCCGGCGCGTAGGCAAAGTGGGTGGTGGAGAGAGCCGCCAAAGACGTCATTTCTCCGGTCTGTGAGGGCCCGATCCGCTACACTATTCCCGGGCGGTAGGGCACCCGCGGGTGGCGCGAGGAGCGACGAAACCCATCTGAAAACGAGAGGCCAGATCATGATTGAGGCGCGAGGCGTCAATCACATCGGGATCGCGGTACGTTCACTCGACGAGCATCGGGAGTTCTACGAGAAGACCCTCGGCGCGACGTTCGAAGGTGAGGAAGTCGTCGAGGAGCAGAAGGTCCGCGTGGGCTTCTTCGCATTGGGCTCACCCGGTCATGAGGTCCGCCTGGAGTTGCTCCAGCCGACGTCGGACGACTCGCCGATCTCGGCCTTCCTGGACAAGCGAGGCGAGGGCCTGCACCACGTCGCCTACACCGTGGCCAACATCGAGCAGCGGCTGGCGTCACTCAAGGAGTCGGGGGTCCGCATGATCGATGAGTCCCCCCGCGACGGAGCGCATCACAGCCGCATCGCATTCCTGCACCCCAAGGCATCGAAGGGTGTGCTGACGGAGTTGTGCGAGCCAGCGGATCACTGACAGCCCCAAGCCTGGGGGAGTCCACGATGAGCGAAGTGACCAAATCAACGCCCCCCGAACGTGAGCGGGGGATGGCCGATCGGGTTGAAGAGCTACATCGACGGCGCGAGGCCCTGCATCTTGGCGGCGGTCAGAAGCGCATCGAGAAGCAGCACGCCGCGGGCAAGCTGACGGCCCGCGAGCGCATCAACCTGTTGCTCGATCCGGGCTCCTTCCTCGAGTTCGGTGGCTTTGCCCGGCATCGCTGCACCGACTTCGGGATGGAGGGCAAGGAACTGCCCGCCGACGGCGTCATCACAGGGTGCGGCTCGGTGCACGATCGGCAGATCTACGTCGCCAGTCAGGACTTCACCGTGGCCGGCGGCGCTGCGGGTGAGGTGCATTCGGACAAGATCGTCGAGGCGATGGATGCGTCGCTCAAGACGGGCAGCCCTTTCGTCTTCGTCAACGACTCCGGTGGTGCGCGCATTCAGGAGGGCATCGACTCGCTGGCGGCATACGGCAGGATCTTCTATCGCAACACCCTGTTGTCCGGCGTGGTGCCACAGGTCAGCCTGATCTGCGGTCCGTGCGCAGGAGGCGCGGCATACTCGCCGGCACTGACGGACTTCATCATTCAGACGCGGCATGCCCAGCTGTTCATCACCGGGCCGCAGGTGATCCGGCAGGTCACCGGCGAGGTGGTGTCGGCCGACCAGCTCGGTGGCCCCGAGGCGCACATGCACTACTCGGGGGTCGTCCACTTCATTGCGGATGATGATCGCGAGGCGGCGGTCATCTGCAAGAAGCTGCTGTCATTCCTCCCATCGAACAACCTCGAGGGACCGCCGGTTGTCCCGCACGACGGCCTGGTGGAGGACGATCCTTCGCTCAACGAAGTGATCCCCGACAATCCGCGGCAGTCGTATGACATGCACGAGGCCATCGTGCGCATCGTCGATGACGGTGACTTTCTGGAAGTGCAGTCCACGTTTGCGCCGAACATCTGCATCGGTTTCGGACGTGTACTCGGCCACACGGTCGGCATCGTTGCCAACAATCCGCGTCACAAGGCGGGCGTGCTGGACATTGACTCGTCCGACAAGGCCTCGCGGTTCATCCGGTTCTGCAATGCGTTCAACATCCCGCTTTTGACGCTGGTCGATGTACCGGGATTCATGCCTGGTGTGCAGCAGGAGTATGGCGGGATCATTCGGCACGGCGCCAAAATGCTGTTCGCCTACTCCGCCGCGACTGTGCCGAAGATCACGGTGATCATGCGCAAGGCCTACGGCGGTGCATATGTCGCAATGTGCTGCAAGGATCTCGGCGCGGATTATGTCGCGGCATGGCCGAGCGCCGAGGTCGCGGTCATGGGTGCCGAGGGTGCCGTCGAGGTGATCTTCCGCAAGGACATCAAGGACGCGGATGATCCGGATGCCAAGCGTGCCGAGCTGAGCGACGTGTATCGCGAGAAGTTCTCGACCCCATATGTCGCCGCGGGGCGGCGCATGGTTGACGATGTCATCGAGCCGGCGGAAACGCGCCGGTACGTCGCGACGGCGCTGGGATCGCTCGGCACCAAGCGGGATCATCGCCCGGAGAAGAAGCACGGGTTGATGCCGCTATGACGATCCTCACACCGATGCCGCTGGTGGTTCTTGCGTCCGAGGTGGCGACCTCGACGTCATCGAATGCCGTTGCGCTCATGATTGTTGGCATGCTGGTGGTCTTCACTTCGCTCTCGGTCATCGGTCTGCTGATCGCCCTGGCCAGCCGACTGCTGAGGCCGAGCACGGTGGTCGAGCCGGTCGCTGAAGCAGCACTGGCATCCGCCGACGTGGACACGGAGCGTGTCGCCGTGCTGACGGCCGCCGCGACCGCTGCCCTTCGCAGACCGGTGCGCGTGCATCGCGTGCGCATGCTCGGGCTGACCAATCGCGAGCAATGGGTCGCGGAAGGTCGGGCCGGCATCATGACTTCCCATCGAGTGAGGCGTCCGGAATGATGTCCGCTCTGTCTTCGGTTCTTCGACGCCAGGAGCGCGTGCAATGAAGATGCGAATCACCGTCGATGGTCGTGCGTACGAAGTCGATGTCGAGATTCTGGAGGATGCCCGCACGCCGGGGGCGACGCTGCCCGCCGCCACCGGGCCGGCCCCGCTCCCGACACCGTCGCCAGGAGCTCCGCCACCACGTCCCGCAGCTCCGGCGGCCCCCGCCGGTCCGGGTGACGCCAAAGAAGTGCGCAGCCCGATCGCGGGAACGGTGGTCCGCGTGCTGGTCAAGGTCGGTGACGACGTCAAGCCTGATCAGACGCTCATGGTCGTGGAGGCGATGAAGATGGAGTCCAACATCGCGTCGCCACTGTCGGGAACCGTCAAGGAGATCGGCGTTGCTCAGGGTGCCACGGTGGGCGCGGGTGACGTCCTCATCCGATTCAACTGACCGCCAGGACGCGGACGATCTGTCATGAACCTGCTCGACACACTCTTCGAGTACCTCGCTGGATCGGGCTTCGGCCATTTCCACTGGACCAACGGCGTGATGATGCTCGTTGGCCTGCTGTTCATCTTTCTGGCAATCAAGAAGGGGTTCGAGCCTCTGCTGCTCGTCCCGATTGGCTTCGGCATCCTCATCGGCAACATTCCGTACGACGCCAGCAAGCTCCCGCTCAGTGTGTACGACGGCCCCGTTTCCGAGGATGACCTTGCGGTCTTTTCCGTGAGTCCGGCATCGGTCGTCCTTGCGGATGGAACGACGATCACGATGCGCGAAGCGCGTGAGCGCCTCGGGATCACTCGTCTCGATGACGATGCGGTGCTTGCCGTCATCGAGGGTGCCAAGGTTGTCCGACTCGACGCCATCAAGCCCATCGAGGGGCGATATCTCGGCTACGCGGCTGTCGAGTCCGGCAATGCCGTGCTGGTGAATACGCACAGCGTGCTCAGCGCGCGCATGGAGATCGATGGTCCCGGCATCTACCGCTATGGGCAGGGGCGGTACATCTTCGTCGAGGAGCTGCGTGAGGATGGTCGCTATCCCGAACTGTGGTCGCTCGAGAGGCAGGACCCTCACAATGCGAGCGTTTTCTGGTGGCTCTTTGCGGGCGTCGGTCTGGCGGGCTTCTATCCGCCGCTGATCTTCCTCGGCATCGGGGTGCTGACGGACTTCGGTCCCATGCTGGGCAATCCCAAGACGCTGCTGCTTGGAGCGGCGGCACAGTTCGGCATCTTCGGCTCGCTGCTCGGTGCGTACTACATCTTCGGTTTCAGCATCGAGGAATCGGCAAGCATCGGCATCATTGGCGGGGCGGATGGTCCGACGGCCATCTTCACATGCTCACAGCTCGCACCGGATCTGCTTGGTGCGGTCGCGCTCGCCGCGTACTCGTACATGGCGATGGTGCCGATCATCCAGCCGCCAATCATCAAGGCGCTGACGACCAAGTCCGAGCGCAGCATCCGGATGCCGCAGGTCAGCACGGTGTCGCGGCCGATCCGCGTCGGCTTCCCGATTGCGGGCTTTCTGCTGACTGCCATGATCGCCCCGGGCGGTCTGCCGCTGCTCGGCATGCTCTTCTTCGGCAACCTGCTGCGTGAGTCGCTGGTGACGGATCGGCTGGCGAAGACGGCCGGCGGACCGTTCATCGACATCGTGACGAT
>JBCBTA010000160.1:0-7307 GCA_039818905.1 Planctomycetota bacterium | reverse complement strand
GTCGGCGGTCGGCTGCCCGGTCATGCCCGAAAGGTAGCCCGCGCCCCGATCGGACGCAAACCGCAGCAGAGCCGGGGTGGGCTTTGACGTTCACAGGGGCCTTTGCCAAGATGTTGGGGCTGAGCTCCGGGGCCCTACGGATGGTGGTGTTGTTCGATGATCTGCCCGTTCTGCAATGCCAATGACGACAAGGTCATCGACAGCCGCGCCAGTGAGGGCGGCCGCACGATCCGGCGCCGGCGCCAGTGCCTCAAGTGCTCCAAGCGCTTCACCACCTACGAGCGTATCGAGGACACCGTCCGCCTGACCGTCATCAAGCGGGACGGCTCACGCGTCGCCTTCAGCCGCGAGAACATCCTTCGTGGCGTTCGGTCGGCGTGCGGCAAGCGTCCGGTGCCAGAAGACATCAAGGTGGCCATTGTCGATCAGGTCGAGGACGAACTGCACCGTTCGTACGATCGCGAGGTCGAGTCTCGAACCATCGGCGAGCTTGTTGCGAACAAGCTTCGGGCGATCGATGAGATCGCGTACGTGCGGTTCGCGAGCGAGTACTACCAGTTCCGCAATGTCGGTGACATCATGCGGCAGCTGGAGGAGCTCAACGCCCGTGTCCGTGATGTGAAGGACCAGCAGCCGCTGTTCGAGTAGGGCACGCCACCGATGCGAAAGACTCCAGTCTTGTTGTTGATGACGCTGGCTCTCTCCGGCTGTGCCGGTGGGGGCGACTCCGTCACCCAGACGCGGCAGACACAGTCCGCGCAGCCCGAGCCTGCTTCGACTGAAATCCGGCGCACCGATCCTGAGCCCGAGCCGGCGACCGAACTTGTCGCGGCGACCCCGGAGGTGGAGCTCGAGCCGGTCGAGCCCGTGCAGCCGGAGGCGGAGCCCGCGCCCGAGGACACGCCGACAGACTCCATCAGCGAGCGTCCGATGATGCGCGACGATGGTCGTCCCACCTGGTGGTTCGAGGGCATGCGGCAGGCGGACCAGGGTGTCCGTCGCATCTGCGCGGAGTCACTCGGCAGCACGATTCGTGAGGCACGTTCGCGGGCGATCGACGCCGCACGGCGCGAACTGGAGGGCCTCGACGGCGAGTTCGCCATTGAGCTGGCCTGGGTGTGGCCTTTGCCCAATGCGTCGCAGGGCGGAGCCAGGTACGCGGGCTACGTGCTTGCGTCCGTCACCGAGTAGGAAGTCCGTGGCAGAATGCGGACTTAGCTCGCGTTGACTTCGCGGCGCTTCCGCTTCTTCTCGGCAGCCGTGTTGATGGACTCGCGTAGATCCTCTTCGAGATAGAGGACCACGCTGCAGCTGGGGCATCGAACGAGATCGCCGCGGTTCAGCAGAGTGTTGAGCAGTTCCACCGGGAGGTGGGTGTAGCACCCGCCGCAGGAGTACTCACGGTTGCGGCGGTCCTGCTCCTCGACGGGCGCCATGACCTCGTCGCGACCGCTCTGGACCAGTTCGTCGTAGACAGCCAGAGCACTGGCGGGGACGTCGGCAAGAGCCTCCTTGCGCTGACCCTCGAGTTCGGTCACGCGATCCTTGATGTCGGCGGCCCGCTTTTCGCGATCTCCCTCAGCCACGCCGCGGACCTTCTCGCGTTCAATCCGCTCGGTCTCGATCTCGGTGAGCCTGGTCCGAAGTTGTTCGAGTTCCTCAAGGGAACCGAGGGCTCCATCCTCGATCAACTCCTTGTCGGCCTTGAGCGTGTTCATCTCGGTCAGCAGGGCGCTGTGCTCCTTGCTGGTCGAGGCGTTGTTCATCCGCTCGCGAAGCGTCGCGATGCGTTCATCGAGGGATGAGGCTTCGGTCTCGGTGTTGTGGACGCTCGCCTCAAGCTGGCGAACCTGACTCTCGAGGGCCTCGCGGTTGGTGTCGATCTCGCCAAGGAGGCGGTCCTGCTCCTTGAGGTACGCCTCCGCCGACCGAAGGCGACCCTTCAGTCCGTGCAGTTGCTGATCGACTCGATACAAGGCCAGTAGCTTCGACGTAACGCCCATGCACTTCTCCACGCTGATGCTTCGGGAAGTCTATCACCACCACCGGGTGTGTTCAGCACCGTTTTTTGGCTTGTGGATGGGTTCAGCTTGTGGTGAAGCTCAGAAGCAGCCAATAGGCCACCGGCGCGACGACGGTCGGGGAGTCGATGACGTCGAGAACGCCCCCGAATCCCGGCAGCGCTTTCGAGGAGTCCTTGAGCCCTGCATCCCGCTTCAGCAGGCTTGCGACGAGGTCGCCTCCCTGTCCCACCAGGCCGAAGCACAGCCCCGCGATCGCGCCCTGCCACCATGCGATCTGCAGGTTGACGGTCAGCATCGGCTCGGGGACCTGTGTGAGCAGCGCCGCCCCGATCCCGATGGCCGTCGAGACCAGCAGGCCGCCGATCAGTCCCTCCCACGTCTTGCCCGGGCTGAGCCACTGGATCAGCTTCGTCCGGCCAAAGAACCGTCCCGTGAAGTACGCCCCGATGTCGTAGGACTTGATCACCAGCAGCAGGCCGAGAAGGAGCCAGGCGGAGTACTCCTTTCGCAGGACGATCAGGAATCCCCCCATGAACCCCAGATAGACCGCGGCGAAGAGTGTCGCCGCCGCTGCGAGAGCGACGCCCTGTGCCGTCCGATGCCGCGAGTAGAAGGCCAGCGAGCCCACCAGCACCGCGGCGCCGGTCGTGCACGCCACCGCGATGCCCGAGAAGCCGCTCACATCCTGCGGCGTCAGACTCGATGCGCCAAACCCAATACCGACACTGATGCATGTCAGCGCCGGTGACACATTGACACCGAGGCACCGGAAGATGTTCGACAGCTCCAGCGCACCGAAGACGCCAACACCCAGCAGCAGAGGAAACAACAGGCCGCCGCGAACCGCGCCGTCGGTCACCGTCTCCAGCGTCTGGTCCAGCCAGCACACGCCCAGCAGGCCCAGGATGAGAATTGGTCCAAGAAGCAGTCGCTGATGCAGCACGAGCACAAGGTAGCCGCGAAGCCGATCCGTCGTCAGTCGAGCTCGCCGAGCAGCCGGAGCAACTCCTCGACGACACCCTCCGCCTCGAGGTGGACGCGCCGGGACGACGGCTCCTCGATCCATGTCGTGGGGATGTGCACCATGTCGTCCCCGCGCCGCCAGAAGACCTGGTCGGACAAGGGTTCATCGTGCGACCCTGCGATGGCGTAGGTCGCATGCACGATGCCGACCAGCGGGGGCGCCCCCATGTCGTGCTCGATCGGGAGGACCAGCAGCGTCTCCTCGGTCGGCGTGGAGATCAGCACGCCGGGGTACTCCTCGGCGCCCGGGAGCACCTCCGGAAGCAGGAGCGTCGCCGAGGCAGCGGGTTCGGCGTCGTTGAGGATCGCCAGGAGGCCCGGCGCGCCATCCACATCGTGCAGATGGGAGGAATCGATGGCGACGCGAAGATTGTCGATTGCGACGTCCAGGACATCCTCGAACGCCATGGACCAGTCGTCGAGCTGACGGGTGGAGACGAAGCTCCGATGCGACGTCGAACCGACCGACACGCCGACCACGAGGTCGCCCCAGGCCTCTCGTCGGCACATCGTGCGCCGGGGCCCCTGTGCGACCCGTCGCACATTGACCAGGCGAGGGCGAAGCAGGGGACGTGCGGCTGCGAAGTTGTGCAGGGCCTCCGGGGTTGCCGGAAGCCCGAGCAGGTCGGCCAGGCGCAGCGTCAACTCGGGGGCGTCGAAGGAGGCGACCGGTGCCCCCAGCTGCTCGACCACCGTCGCATCACGGAGCTGAAACCGTTCGTCGGCCCGTCGCACCGTTGCCTCGCCCGCCCGCCATCGCGTGACCTCGCATCCGAGACCGCGCAGCGCGTCCTCAAGCAGGGCCCGATCCTCGGGACGTGGGTGATGCTCAATGTTGGGACTCACGCCACCAATCCTCAGGCTCGTGTGGGGGCCGGTGCGAGCGCTCCGAATCGCCGCTCGCGCGAGGCGTAGTCGCGCACTGCATCGCGCAGCGACTCGGCGTCGAAGTCCGGCCAGTAGCGATCGGTGACATAGATCTCGGCATAGCTGATCTGCCACAGGAGGAAGTTGCTGATCCGCCGCTCACCCGCCGTCCGGATCAGCAGGTCCGGGTCGGGGAGCTCCGCCGTGTACAGATGACGGCCGATCGTCGCTGCATCGATGTCGTCGATGGACAGGTGTCCATCCTGCACCTGTGCGGCGATGGAGCGAACCGCATCGATGATCTCGTCGCGCGAACCGTAGTTCACCGCAAGGCACAGCGTCGGCCCGGTGCAGTGCGCCGTCGCTTCGACGGTGGCATCGAGGGCGTCAAGTGCCTCGGGCGGCAGGCCATCTCGCCGCCCGATCTGCCGGAATCGCATGTTGCGGCGAACGAATGCGCTGCGCTCGCCGCCCATGTACTCCAGGTACAGACGCATGAGCTCGCTGACCTCGCGGGGCGGGCGCTTCCAGTTCTCGACCGAGAACGAGTACAGCGTCACGCACTCGATGCCGAGTGCACCGGCCTCTTCGATGACGCGGCGGACGGAGGTCGCGCCGTTGCGATGGCCGAACTCCCGCGGAAACCCGCGCTCCTGGGCCCACCGTCCGTTGCCGTCCATGATGATGGCAACATGGCGGGGAATGCGATCGGGCGGGACGTCTGGCAGCCACCGCAGCGGGTCCGCTTCCGGATTCGTCAGCCGCATCTTCCGGACGATCTCGCGGTGGTCCGGATTCTCGATGGACTCGAGCGGCGTGAGGCCACTGACTGTCGTTACAGGCTCGGTACTCATGCGGGCGTGGGCGCTTTCGAAAGAGGTTCGGCAGGCCGCGTCGCAGTGTACGAGCCATACCGAGCCTACGCCGCGCCTCTCGCCCCGGTTCAGGCTGCCTTGGCGCTTCCCTGGCGATCCGACGTCGCCCGGCGGCACAGACCGACGAGGTACTCGACGGCCATCCGCAGCTTCTCGGCGTCGCCGGCGTCGGTGGAGGCCACGCGTCGCGCAGCGAACGCGATGGAGGGAAAGCCCGCCTGGACGGCAACATCGGCGATGCCCCTGCAGGCCGCCGGCTCGGGCGCAGCGCCGTCTGCGAGCTGCTCGGCAAACTCCGCAAAGCGCTTCACGCCATTCTGGATGGTGGTGGCAGCCGCGGCGTCCTTCGCGAATCGGCTATGAAGCACACTTGAGCCTGCCCGCTCCTCCGGTGATCCGAGCGCTGAAGCCAATGCCGTGATCACGTCATCACGATCTCGAGCGGTCAGCAGTGGTGGATCCAACGTGACGTCTGCCGAGATCCCGATGAGGGTCGCATCGCCGGCAGCCTGCTGCAGCGCCTCGATGGTCTGGGCACTGGTGTCCGCGTCGAAGACCACGGCGTCGAACGGGGTGAGCTTCAGCTGGTCGAGCGCGGAGCCGAGGCAGTCAGCACTGGACGCAGCGAGACCGGAGGCATCCAGTGCGCGCATCAGGTTGTCCGAGTCCTGCGTCTGGAGCACCAGGACGTCGCCAGCAAGTTCGATCGTCTGCTGCCTGACATCCCGAGATGCGTCGGCGCCGGAGCCGTCCTCCTGCGCAGCGTTGGGATCGATGAACCCGTCAAGGTCGATGCGCTCGACGAACTCGACACCCACCTCATGGACCTGCCCAGTGATGAGGCGGCAGGAACGGATGGTTCCCATGAGCGCCTTCAGGTCGCCGCCGCGTGTGTGCAGGACGATGCAGCACTGCGCACCGATGTGCAGGAATCCGCCGTGCAAAAACGACATCCCGCCGCTGGAGAGGTTGCGGCAGTGCACGAGATAGTGCCCGCGGGTGCCGCCGGGGTGCGTAATGGCCATGGCAACGTCCGCAACGCGGTACGCCACGCGCGATTGACGTCGGCGGCTGTTCTCGATGGGGCGGTTGCCCGCGGCCATCTTCTCCAGCAGCTTGTCAACATGAGCCTCGGGAAGCCGAATGGCTCTCGTGAACTTCTTCTCGGGCACCCTGTGCACTCCTTCTCCAGACCTCGAAACTGGATATCGGGTGGCGTCTGCCACCTCTTCACCCCGATAGGGACCCTGGCGGCGGTCCGATCATCCGGACCGTCAACTCGACGGAGCAGTAGCGGTAGCAGAGTCCGGAGGCCCATGTCCGCCGGAAGCGGCGGCATATACTCCGCGAACGTGTGTGGAGGACCGCAGATGATCAGGCACAGCACCCGTGGGATGGCACTTGCCTTCGCCGCGATGGCATGGGTCGGCGCGACCCCGCTGCTCGCGCAGGACAACCCGCGATTTCGTCCGGCCAAACTGCCGGACAACATCAAAGCCGTGCAGCGATCGGCCCCGATCGTTGCGGAACCGAAGACCTTCGACTTCGGCACCGCCCGTCCCGACGACATCATCGAGGCGAGCTTCACGCTTCGGAACACCGGCGACACGCCCGTTCAGGTTCTCGAGGTTCGTCCGACCTGCAAGTGCACGATCCCGACCCTGGAGAAGGACATCATCGGGCCCGGCGAATCGATCAAGATCGATGCGCTGCTCGACGTTCGCGGTTCTCTCGGGCGGGTGCATAAGAAGTTCACCGTTGTATTCGCCGACTACAGCGCGACGATGGAACTCGCCATCGCGGGGAAGATGAACTACCCGATTCGCATCAAGCCCGAACGGCCGCCGCTGCCCGCGCTGATCGCCGGCAAGCGGATGGGTGATCTGGAGCTTCGTGCGACCGATGGGCGACCCTTCCGTGTTCTCGCCATCAACGGCAAGAAGCCCCGGATCCTCGAGCAGCGCCCTGCCGGGGGAGAGACCGCCGTGCAGTGGCGCGTCCGCTATGAGGCGACTGGTTCAGTCGAGGGCATGGGTGAGAACGCGCCGTACTTCCTCGTCATCGAGACCGATCATCCCACTTCAGGCAAGATGGCCTCGCGGCTGTGGGGGGCCGAGCTCTCCAAGCAGGAGCTGGAGTATTTCAAGGTCTGGAACGACATCTTCGCCCACCGCAACTACGCGTACTTCGGAGAGATCGAGCCCGGCGGATTCGTCGAGATCGATGCGCCGATCATGCGTCCCAAGAGTGACATGGCGGTCCCCGTGAGTGTCTCGATGGACTGCCCTGGACTCGACATGGAAGTGGTCGGGGTCGAGCGGATGGATGAGGAGCACGACGAGCGCTACATCGTCCGCCTCAAGAACGTGAGCGACGTTGATCGCATCGTCATCACACCGCTCTACTTCGATGACAACGGCATCAAGACCCGGATGTGGATCGGCGGCAGGCTCCGCGGGTCGTCAACCAACTGACCACGGAGCGCACGCGAGCATGTCCACCAACGGTGACGGTCAAG
>JBCBTA010000159.1:0-7307 GCA_039818905.1 Planctomycetota bacterium | reverse complement strand
TTCCTTGAGAAGGTGCTCCACGAGGAGAGATTGTTGCCGCCCCGGAGTCTGCCGGCAATGGGAGGCGACTACGATGCAGCCATGATTCGTGTCGATCTGTCGAACCGGTCCCGCCTGCACGATCTGACCGCGATGGTCCGCGAGATCTCGTCGCTCCACGACCCCGTCGAGGTGCAGCGCGTCTTCGCCCGGGCGGGCGACATCATGACGCGGTCCGACGGCTACATCGGCTTCTCCGTACGGAACATGCCGGAGGGCCAGTACAAGATCACGCGCAGGCTCCTCCTGGCGGAAGATCAGCCGGATGTCCAACACGATCCCTGGTCATCGTGGGGGAGCATTCCAGCGCACACCGGTGGCTTCTTCGGCGAGGCGATGCAGTCGCCCGAGTGCCAGCTGTACCACCACCTGAACGTCCGAGATGATCCGGCCCTGGGCGATACGCTCGCCCCGTTCGGATCAGTGATCCTCGCACCGCTCTTCGACGAAGGGCAGGCGCTGAACTGGTCGATGATCGTCAGGCGCGAGCCCGAAGGCTTCACCCCGGAGGAAGCCGAGGAGTTCATGATGCGGGCGAACATGGGTGGCAGGATGACGCGGGGTCTCGTGCTGAAGCGCGAAGTCGAGGAGCTGAATCAGCGCCTCGTTGCGCAGCTCGACGAGATCTCCTCCATCCAGCGTTCCCTCCTGCCCGATCGCATCCCAAAGATCCCCGGAATGGACGTCGCGGCGAGCTACCTCACCAGCAACGAGGCGGGCGGGGATTACTACGACGTCTTCCCACTCGGCGATGACCGGTGGGGTCTGTGCGTCGCCGACGTCTCCGGCCACGGTGCAGGGGCGGCAACGGTCGTGGCCATGATGAGCGCCATCATCCACAGCCATCAGGAGCGTGATCGTGGCCCTGGAGCCATGTTGACGCACCTCAATCAGCAACTCACCGCACGGCGGATCGAATCGAACTTCGTGACGGCCTTCATGGGCACCTGGGAGCCCGCCTCCCGGAAGCTGACATTCGCGAACGCCGGACACCACGCCCCGAGCCATCGACTTGGGTCGGGCGAGGTCACGCAGATCGAGGGGGCACACGACATCCCTCTCGGGGTCCTCGACGACACGAGGTACGAACAGTCCACCGTCACGCTCGGAACCGGCGACACGCTGGTGCTGTACACCGACGGCATCACCGAGGCGTTCAGCCCGCCGCCGGAGCGCGAGATGTTCGGGATGGATCGGCTGGTCTCGGCCCTCGAAGGCTGCTCGGGGGAGCCGCCATGCGTGATTGACTCGATTCATGAGCGGCTTTTCGAGCACACTCGCTCCCGCACCCGGGACGATGATCAGACGATCCTGGCCGCGCGCATCACGGTGTGAGGCCTATCGTTCCACATGGGCGAGTGGTACGCGGCAGACGGACTGCAGTTCGAATGCACCGAGTGCGGCGCCTGCTGCACGGGGCCACCCGGCTACGTCGCAGTTTCTGATGATGAAGCGGCGGCGATCGCGGCTCGACTGGGCATCGATGTCGAGACCTTCTGGAGCACGTACACGCGCGATGACGTGAATGGCCCGTCGCTGCGTGAACAGCACTCGGCCCACGGCTGGGACTGCATTTTCCTCGATCGCACGACGGTGCCGGGCCGCGCGATCTGCTCCGTGTACGAGGCGCGTCCCTTGCAATGCCGCACCTTCCCCTGGTGGCCGGAGCACCTCCGCAGTCCGAGGGCCTGGGCCCAACTGGGGCGACAGTGTGAAGGCATCGGCCGCGGCGGTTTCGTCCCCATCGAGCACATCCGCATCGAGCGCGACAGACAGGCCGCGCGAACGCCGGACGTTGGCAGGGCCTAGGATCGCGCACGGTCCCAAGACAGGGATGCAGGCCAGCCAGGGATGCAGGAGAGATCGATGCGTGTCACGTTCTTCAGCGCCAAGCCCTTCGAGCGCGAGCCGTTCGACGCAGCCAATCGAGGCCGTCACGAACTCGATTACCAAGAGGCGTCGCTCTGCGAAAAGACGACGCCTCTGGCGGAGGGCGCCGAGGCCATTTGCGCGTTCGTCAACGACGATCTGTCTGCCCCGGTCCTCGAAGCACTCGCCGCACGTGGCGTGCGCCTTGTCGTGCTCCGATCAGCCGGATTCAATCACGTCGATGTCCAGGCGGCAGAGCACGTTGGCCTGACCGTCGGCCGTGTGCCGGCCTACTCGCCGCATGCCGTTGCCGAGCACACTATTGCGCTCATGCTCTGCCTCAATCGCAAGCTGCACCGTGCCTATCAGCGGGTTCGAGAGCAGAATTTCGCGCTCATGGGTCTGCTCGGCTTCGACATGAATGGCAAGACGGCGGGCGTCATCGGCACGGGCGAGATCGGCGAGGTGGTCTGCCGCATCCTGAAGGGCTTTGGCTGCCGCGTGCTTGCGTCGGATCCGAATCCCAATCCTCGCTGCGAGGCGATGGGCGTGGAGTACGTCGAGTTACCCGAGCTGTACCGGGCATGCGACATCATCACTCTGCATTGTCCGCTCACGCCGCACACGCATCATCTGATCGATGATGATGCGTTGTCGCTGATGCGCGATGGTGTGATGCTCATCAACACCAGCCGTGGTGCCGTGATCGACACGCGGGCGGCGATTGCTTCGCTCAAGTCGCGCCGCATCGGCGCGCTGGGACTCGATGTCTACGAAGAGGAGGGCGACCTGTTCTTTCGCGACCTCTCCGAGCGAATCATCGATGACGATCTCTTCGTGCGGCTCATGACCTTTCCGAACGTGCTGATCACGTCGCACCAAGCCTTTTTCACGCACGAAGCGGTGGCCAACATCGCCGAGACGACAATGGAGAATGTCGATGTCTTCGCGCGTGAGGGCGTCGTCCCGGAGGCGAACAGCGTGACCCACCGGCTGGTCGCGAAGGCATAGCCGGCGTCACGCCCTGCCGCGGCTCTTGTTGGCGGGAACGCCGCTGCCGCAGGCGCCGAGATCCATCAGTACGGCGACCACGACGAGCGCGAGATACCAGCCGCTGATCGAGCCCTGGGCGTGGATCCCGAACGCATAGGCCAGCGTCGTGTACGGCGCGAAGAGAAAGCCCAGCAGCGGCCAGATCGTGGTCTGGTACGCGGCGCCGAGCCAGTCGCTGAAGATCACCAGCACCAGGATGGTGATCCGGGGGGCCAGGAGTGCGAGCGCGGCGATCAGGCAGGGCATCAGCGGCCTTCCATCTGGGGTGGATCGTCAAAGACGCGAATGCTGACCGGGCCGACGGTGATCGTCTCGGATCGCTCGAACGAGCCCCGGCCACCCCGGCCCAGCATCATGCGCCCGGTGCGGCCATCGCCGACCGCATACGTCACGGTGGTCAGCTCTTCGCCGTTGTTGCTCACATCGACGGTCAGACCGATGCGAATCTCTACCTCACCGATGACGATCGTGCCATGCTGATTGATCGTCACCTGCACCTCAGCGTCCACCGGCAGCAGCACATCGTCGGGCCGGCTGCCCGTGCTCGTCAGTGTGACAGTCATGGCCTCGCCCGACATGTTCGTCAGGCCGACCGTGGTCTGTCGCAGCTGCACGGCTTCGGGTGGATTGCTCGCAAGATCCCCGATCGCGAGGCGCAGCGATCGAACGACGGAGGCCATGCTCCGGTAGTCGAGCGTCTCGGCCGTGTCGCTCGGGCGGTGGTAGTGGGGATTGCGCAGGAATGCCGTATCCGTGACCATCACGGCGGGGTAACCCATCTGCCAGTACGACCAGTGATCGGAGAGCGCGACCTGTCTGACGGTCTCCGGCGCCGCGACGCCAACCGCCGGGATGTCGCCGGACCACGACGACGTCACGCGATCGACGAGTTCGGCGTAGGGCGTCCAGGCAGCGATCACGATGAATCGCTCACGCTCCGGCAGTTCGACGCCCAACTGCGAGCCAAGCATCGCCGTGCGCGCGTTGACCGGCTTGCTGGTGAAGTAGCCCAACATGTCGAAGGCGATCATGGCCGCGATGCGATCATCCGCAGCACGTGCGGCGCTCGCGCGGACGAAGCTGCCCATCTGGTCCCCGTGGAAGTAGGGCGGCTCTTCATTCGCGAACAGAACAAAGCGGATCGTGGCCGGCTGTGGGTTCTCGCGGAACCACCGGGCCAGGGCAAGCACCGCCGCGACACCGGAGGCATTGTCATCGGCGCCGGGGGTCTCCGGGACCGAGTCGTAGTGCGCGCCGATGACGATGATCGTGTCAGGATCCTGCGTGCCGGGGACTTCGACGATGAGGTTGCGCACGCGCCGGGTACCATCCCGGATGTTGGCGTCGAACCACTCTGACTCGGCGCGGAAACCCGCCTGAGCAAGACGATCGACGAGCCAGATGGCCGCCGCCTCAAGCGAGTCACCCCGTGATGCATGCCGGCGGGGATGCTGCTCGGACAACGTTCGCACGTCGGCCTGCAGCGTCTCTTCGAGGGTGTCGGCCCACCAGCCGTCGTCAACGGCGTTCGGGCTGGATGCGCAGCCCCAGCACATGACGAATCCGGCAACAAGCAGCACGGCAAGACGCGTGTTCATGAGCCCCCGATTCTCTGTGTGATCAACTCTTCTGCAGCAGGCGCTCCAGGAAGTGGATATCGACGCCGCCCTTGCGGAACGCGCTGTTGCTCATCAGTTCGCGGCACAGTCCGATCGTCGTCTTGATCGGGCTGATATGGAACTCGCGCAGCGCTCGATCGGTCCGGGTGATGCAGGTCTCGCGATCCTCGGCATGCACAATCAGCTTGCCGATCATCGAGTCGTACGTCGGCGGCACGCGGTAGCCCGGCACGCAGTGGGTGTCGAGTCGCACACCGGGACCGCCGGGGACCTCGAGACGTTCGATGGTGCCGGCGCTGGGGACGAAGCCGCGCTCCCAGTCCTCGGCGTTGATGCGGCACTCGATGGCGTGCCCGCGCACCTTGATGTCGCGCTGCTTGAAGGGCAGCGGCTCACCGCCGGCGACGCGGAGTCCGGTGCGAACGATGTCAACACCCGTGATCATCTCAGTCACCGGATGCTCGACCTGCACGCGCGTGTTGACCTCGAGGAGGTAGAAGTTCTGCTTCTCATCCATGAGGAACTCGACGGTGGCAGCTCCGGCGTAGCCCGCATTGCGAATGAGCCTCGCCGCCGCCTTGCA
This sequence comes from Planctomycetota bacterium, assembly GCA_039818905.1. Lineage (GTDB taxonomy): Bacteria > Planctomycetota > Phycisphaerae > Phycisphaerales > UBA1924 > JBCBTA01. The sequence goes on along the minus strand of JBCBTA010000159.1, from coordinate 2,144 downwards.
GACATCGTCGCGCTTCTTCGGATCGATGCCCGGGCCCGGTGCCTCTTCGATGAGCTTCTGGTGGCGCCGCTGCGTGGAGCAGTCGCGCTCGTAGAGATGCACCGCCGAGCCATGCTGATCGCCGATGACCTGCACCTCGACATGCCGAGCATGCTCGAGGAACTTCTCGACGTAGACCGCACCATTGCCGAAAGCCGCGGCGGCCTCCTGGGCGGCCTGCTTGAGACCGGTGCGGAGCGCCTTCTCGTCGTGCGCGACGCGCATGCCGCGTCCGCCGCCACCCGCTGCGGCCTTCACGATGACCGGATATCCGATCTTCTTCGCAACCTCGACCGCCTTCTCCTCCTCCTCGATGGCGTCCTCGGAGCCGGGGAAGGTCGGCACCTTGGCCTTCTGGGCCAGCTTCTTGCAGGAGATCTTGTCACCGAGTGCGGCCATGGCCTCGGGTGAGGGGCCGACGAACTCGATCTTGCAGTCGCGGCAGACTTCTGCGAAGTGCGCGTTCTCGGCGAGGAAGCCGTAACCCGGATGGATCGCATCGGAGTTGGTCACTTCCGCGGCGGAGATGATGCGCGGGATGTGCAGGTAGCTCTCGGCCGCGGGCCCGGGGCCAATGCAGATGGCTCGATCGGCAAGCTGAAGGTACGGAGCCTCGGCGTCAGCCTCGGAATACGCGGCGACGGACTCGATGCCGAGTTCGCGGCACGCACGGATGATCCGCAGGGCAATCTCCCCGCGGTTTGCAATCAAGACTCTCGAAAGCATCGTTGTCTTACTTGGTGCGGACGAGGAAGAGCTTCTGCCCGTACTCGACCGGGTCGCCGTTCTTTACAAGGACCTTCTCGACGGTGCCGGTGCATTCGGCCTTGATCTCGCTGAAGACCTTCATCGCTTCGACGATGCACACGACCGAGTCGGGGTCCACTTCCGTGCCCTTCTTGGCGTACGCCGGGCTCTCGGGATCCGGCGCCGAGTAGAAGGTGCCCACCATCGGACAGACGATCGCATGCAGCGACTCATCCTCCTCGGCGGGCGGGAGCGCGGCCGGAGCGTCAGGTGCGGGTGCGGCCACAGGCACGGGTGCCGTGCCGAGTTGCACCTGCGGCGCCGCGACGACATTCGTCGAACGGCGCACGACCACGGTCTCCGCCTCGTCGCGCAGGTCAAGCTCGGAAAGGTCGTTCTCGACCATGAGCTTTACGAGTTCCTTGAGTTTCCTGATATCGATCAAAGCGTTGCCCAGTCCTTGTCCGTCGGAAGCGAGCACAAGGTGCGCCTGCCCCGCTCGGTAACGAGGATGTCATCCTCGATGCGAACACCTCCGATGCCGGGCAGGTACACGCCCGGCTCGATGGTCACGATCATCCCCGGACGAAGCTCGTCCGTCGAGTTGTGGCTGACGCGCGGCAGTTCATGCACGTCCAGTCCGATTCCATGCCCCAGCCCGTGCCCGAAGCGGTCACCGTACCCAGCCTTGCGGATCACCTCGCGGGCCGCGGCGTCCACATCGCTCGCCCTGACCCCCGGGCCGACCGCGTCGATCCCGGCGTGGAAGGCTTCCAGCACGATGTCGTAGACCAGGCCCATCTCCCGGGGCCACCGTCCCAACGAGAACGTCCGGGTCATGTCCGAGCAGTAGCCGTCCAGCTCTGCCCCCCAGTCGATGAGTAGGGTGCGGCCGGCAGCAGTCTTGGTGCGCCCGGGCACCGCATGTGCCTTGGCTCCGTTGCCGCGGGCCGCCACGATGGTGCCGAAGGACGGCCGTTGTGCGCCGCGGCTCTTCATCTCGAACTCAAGTCGGGCTGCGATGAGCTCTTCGGGCTGCCCGGGCTCGATCGTCGGTAAGGTCGCCAGCAAAGCATCCTGCTGCACCTTGACGGCTTTGCGGATCTGCCTGACCTCGGCGTCGTCTTTGATCGCCCGCAGTGACAGCAGCATGTCACGCGTCACGCGAAGTCGCTTCGCCCCGACCTGCTTCGCAAGGTCGGCTCGCATCCCGACGGTCATTGATTCACCCTGGATGCCGACCGCGTCGAGCTTCAGGTCACCGATCAGGCCGCCGAGTGCATCCACCATCCGCCCCTTGCGGAGGTGAACCCGCGCGTGCCCGGCAAGCGCTTCGAGTTCCTGCTCGAATCGTCGAT